>JALZDI010000048.1 GCA_030862655.1 Actinomycetota bacterium
GCACCACCGGCTCGCGCTCCAGCCGGTCGAGCACCAGATCGCCGACGGCGAGTGCTTCCTCGGGGGTCTCGCCCAGCACCGGCAGCCCCAGCCGCTGCTCGCCGGCCGCCCAGTCGATGTCGAACCAGTGCGCGGTGTCGGCCTCGCGCCCGTGGCGCAGCACCTCCCACAACGGGCGGTTGAGGTGCTCGGGCGCGGTCATCGCCATGTGATTGGGCACGACGTCGACGACGATGCCGAGGCCGTGGCGGTGGGCGGTGTCGGCGAGCCGCACCAGCTCGGTCTCTCCGCCGAGCTCCGGCGAGACCCGGCTGTGGTCGAGCACGTCGTACCCGTGCTGCGACCCGGGCACGGCCCGCAGCACCGGCGAGAGGTAGAGGTGCGAGACGCCGAGCTCGGCCAGGTAGGGGACCTGCTCGGCGGCCGCGGCGAACCCGAAGCCTGCGTGCAGCTGCAACCGGTAGGTGCCGGCGACCTCAGACACGACGCATCAGGACGACCGACCGGGCGGTGACCTTGACCTGCGACTCCGCCGGCGCCGGCTCGGTCTCGTCGGCGTCCTCGATGTCGGCGGTGTTCAGGACCTGCTCCCATGCCGGGCCGTACGCTGCGTGGGGCATGGTGAAGGCGACGTCCTCGGGGCTGGCGTTGAGCAGCATCAGGAACGAGTCGTCGGTGATCGTCTCGCCCCGGATGCCCGGCTCGTTGATCCCGTCGCCGTTGAGGAACACCGCCAGCCTGAGCTTGCCGGTCGCCCAGTCCTCGTCGCCCATCTCGGTGCCGTCGGAGCGCAGCCAGACGATGTCGGGCAGGTCGTCGCCCTCCCGCTGGCCGGTGAAGTGCCGGCGCCGGCGGAACACCGGGTGGTCGGCACGCAGGCCGGTCACCACCCGCACGAAGTCGGCGAGCGCGTCGTCGGCGTGCTCCCAGTCGACCCAGGACAGCGCGGAGTCCTGGCAGTAGGTGTTGTTGTTGCCCTGCTGCGTGCGGCCCAGCTCGTCGCCGTGCAGCAGCATCGGCACGCCCTGGCTGAGCACCAGGGTGGTGAGCAGGTTGCGCTGCTGGCGGGCCCGCAGCTCGTTGACCGCCGGGTCGTCGGTCGGGCCCTCGGCGCCGCAGTTCCAGGAGCGGTTGTGGCTCTCGCCGTCGTTGTTGTCCTCGCCGTTGGCCTCGTTGTGCTTCTCGTTGTAGGAGACGAGGTCGCGCAGGGTGAAGCCGTCGTGGGCGGTGACGAAGTTGATGGAGGCGTGTGGCCGCCGCCCGTCGTCCTCGTAGAGGTCCGACGACCCCGACAGCCGCGCGGCGAACTCGCCCAGCGTGCTGGGCTCTCCGCGCCAGAAGTCGCGCACGCAGTCGCGGAACTTGCCGTTCCACTCCGTCCACGCCGGCGGGAAGTTGCCCACCTGGTAGCCGCCCGGGCCGACGTCCCACGGCTCGGCGATCAGCTTCACCTGCGACACGATGGGGTCCTGGTGGACGAGGTCGAAGAACGCGCTCAGCCGGTCGACCTCGTGGAACTGCCGCGCGAGGCTGGCGGCGAGGTCGAAGCGGAACCCGTCGACGTGCATCTCGGTGACCCAGTAGCGCAGCGAGTCCATGATCAGCCCGAGCACGTGCGGGTGCCGCATCAGCAGCGTGTTGCCGGTGCCGGTGGTGTCGTAGTAGTACGCGGGGTCCTCGTCGACGAGCCGGTAGTAGGCGGCGTTGTCGATGCCGCGGAACGCCAGCGTCGGCCCGAGCTGGTTGCCCTCGGCCGTGTGGTTGTAGACCACGTCGAGGATCACCTCGATGCCGGCGCGGTGCAGGTCGCGCACCATCGCCTTGAACTCCAGCACCTGCTCACCGGCCTGCCCGCTGGAGGAGTAGGCGTTGTGCGGTGCGAAGAAGCCGATGGTGTTGTAGCCCCAGTAGTTGGACAGGCCCTTGTCGACCAGCGTCGAGTCGTTGACGAACTGGTGCACCGGCATCAGCTCGACGGCGGTGACCCCGAGCGAGGTGAGGTGGTCGATCATCGCGGGGTGGCCGAGCCCGGCGTAGGTGCCGCGGATCTCCTCCGGGATGTCGGGGTGGGTCTGGGTGAGTCCCTTCACGTGCGCCTCGTAGATCACGGTCTCGTGGTAAGGCGTGCGCGGCGGCCGGTCGTCCTGCCAGTCGAAGAACGGGTTGATGACGACCGACTTCATCGCGTGCGGCGCGGAGTCGTCGGTGTTGCGCTTCCTCTCCTTGCCGAAGGTGTAGGAGAACAGCGCCTGGTCCCAGTCGACGGCGCCCTCGACGGCCTTCGCGTAGGGGTCGAGCAGCAGCTTCGAAGGGTCGCAGCGGTGGCCCTCGGAGGGCTCGTAGGGCCCGTGCACCCGGAAGCCGTAGTGCTGTCCCGGACTGACCCGGGGCAGGTAGGCGTGCCAGACCATCGCGTCGCGCTCGGTCATCTCGACCCGTGTCTCGGTGCCGTCGTCGTCGAACAGGCACAGCTCGACTCGGTCGGCTACCTCGGAGAAGAGGGCGAAGTTGGTGCCGGAGCCGTCGTACGTCGCGCCGAGCGGATAGGCGTTTCCGGGCCAGACCTCCATGACCGGGGAATCTACATGCCGCTGACGCCCTCACCCTGCCCGGCCTGCTCGTCGAAGCTCTCGTGCTCGAGCAGGTGAAGGCACGGTACGCCGATCTTGCGGCGGGCCTTGGACGTCCAGTCCAGGTGGAAGAACTCCCGCACCAGGTGTGGCCGGGTGAGGATGATGACCTCGGCGGCCCCGCGCGCATCGACGGTGCTGGCCAGCGCCTCGACCGGCTCGCGGCTGCTGACCTCGCCGGTGACCTCGTGGCCGGTGGCCTGCATGCAGTGCATGCTGCTCTCCAGCGACTTCTGCGCCTCCTCGCGGATCTCGCGCTGCAGCTCGTCGAGATCCATCTCCGGATAGCTCATCGCCGAGGTTGCGAGCACCTCGCTGGCCGCGATGGACCCCAGCGCGGTCTCGATACGCGAGGCGGCGTCCTCGCACGGCAGGATCACGTGGTAGCGGACGGGTTCATCCAGGGACTCGTGCAGACCGGCGACCTGGGCGGCGTCCACCCGGGAGATCGCCTTCTCGATCAGTAGGACGACGTCGTACATGTCGGCACCTCCACGCCCCCTCTGGGAACACTGCGGCGGCTCTGCGACCAGCGTACTCACTCGCGGGGCTCTAGGGCGTGAGGATCTGCGCGAGGTCGTAGCTCACCGGCTCCTCGAGCTGCTCGTAGGTGCACGACCGCGGCTCGCGGTCGGGACGCCACCGCTTGAACTGCGCGGTGTGCCGGAAGCGAGTCCCCTCCATGTGGTCGTAGCCGACCTCGCACACCAGCACCGGGTCCAGCGGCGTCCAGGAGAGGTCCTTGCCGGCGCTCCAGCGCGACTCGGCACCGGGGCGCCGGTCGCCCGCCTCCGCCCGGGCCCACGCTCCCCACGGGTGCTCGTCGGGGGAGACCTCCATCGGCGCGAGCTCGTCGTACAGCTCGGCCCGCCGGGCGGCGGCGAACGCCGCGGACACGCCGATGTGCTGCAGGCCGCCGTTCTCGTCGTAGAGCCCGAGGAGCAGCGAGCCGAGCAGCGGCCGCTCCGGCTTGGAGGTCTTGTGCAGCCGGTAGCCCGCGACCACCACGTCGGCGGTGCGCTCGTGCTTGGTCTTGAGCATCGCCCGCACCCCCGGCTCGTACGTCGAGCGCAGCGGCTTCGCCACCACCCCGTCCAGGCCGGCGCCCTCGAACTGTCCGAACCAGGACAGCGCTGTGGCGTGGTCGCGGGTGGCCGGCGTCAGGTGCACCGGCGGCACCGCCTGCCCCAGCGCCTGCTCCAGGGCGGCGCGGCGCTGCTCCAGGGGCTCGGCCAGTAGCGAGCGGTCGTCGAGGGCCAGTGCGTCGAACGCCACGAACGAGGCCGGCGTCTCCACCGCCAGCCTGCGCACCCGCGAGTCGGCCGGGTGGATGCGCTCCTGCAGCCGCTCGAACTCCAGCCGGCCGTCCATCGCGACCACCAGCTCGCCGTCGAGCACGCAGCGCGCCGGCAGCGACTGCCGGACGGCGTCGACGACCTCGGGGAAGTAGCGCGTCATCGGCCGCTCGTTGCGGCTGGTCAGCTCCACGTCGTCGCCGTCGCGGAACACGATGCAGCGGAAGCCGTCCCACTTGGGCTCGTAGAGGAAGCCGCCCTCGGTCTTGCCGGGGTCCGGCACGCCCTTGACCGAGCGGGCCAGCATCGGCGACAGCGGCGGGTTGACCGGCAGGTCCATGCCCTTCAGCCTCTCGCTCGGGTGTAACGGCAGAACAGCGTGCCATCCTCCTCGAGCACGTGCCGCAGCTGCAGGTGTCCGGGCGGGTCGACCGCACCGCCGCGCAGGAGCCGGTGGCGGTCGCCGCCGACCAGCAGCGCACTGACCGTCAGGCACAGCTCGTCGCACCGGTCGGCGGCCACGAACGCCCGCATCAGCTGCGGACCGCCCTCGAGCAGGATCCGCTGCAGGCCCCGCGCGGACAGCGCGTCCACGACCGCGGGCGGCTCGATCGTCTCCTCACCGGCGACCACCACCTCGGCCGCCAGCTCGCGCGCCGCCTGCACGCGCGCCTCGGGCGCCGTCGCGGTGGTGACCACCAGGGTCGGCGCGTCGCCGCCGGCCAGCAGCTCCTCGGAGACGTCCAGCGTGCGCGAGACGACCGCGAGGGTGGGTACCGCGGCCAGCCCGCGGCGCTGCCGCAGGTCGGTGTCGACCTCGTGCGGCTTCACCGGTGCGTAGCCCTCGGCCCGGGCGGTCCCGGCGCCGACGACCACCACGTCGGACAGCGAGCGCAGCATCGCGAACACCCTGCGGTCGGCGCTGTCGGAGATCGACCCGGCCCGGTCGTCGGCCCCCTGCACGGCCCCGTCCAGCGTCGACACGAAGTTCGCGCGCACCCAGGTGCGCTCGACCGGGTAGCCGTAGAGCTCGGCGATGTCCTCGTCGGACAGGGCCGACGGGGCGGTGGGGTAGAGCGCCTGCACGGGGCCGATCCTGCCATGACCGCGGCCGCCCGGTGCCTCGTAGGCTTGCCGCCGTGCCGCACCACCTCGTCGACCGGGACCCGCGGGTCCCGCCGCAGCGCCTGCTCGCCGAGCTGGCGCCTCCGCCGAGGTTCGACGACGTGCGGTTCGACACCTACCGTCCCGACCCGGCCGAGCCGTCGCAGCAGGCGGCCGTCGAGGTGCTGCGGCGCTTCGCGTCCTCGCTCGAGGCGGGCGGCAGCAGACGGTCGTGGTTCCGGCGTTCCGCCGCCCCCGCCGGGCCGGTGGGCATCTACCTCGACGGCGGGTTCGGCGTCGGCAAGACGCACCTGCTGGCCTCGTTGTGGCACGCGGCCCCCCGCCCGAGGCTGTTCGCCACTTTCGTCGAGCTGACGCATCTCGTGGGTGCGCTGGGCTTCGCGGCCGCGGTCGAGGCGCTGTCGTCGTACCGGCTGGTGTGCGTCGACGAGTTCGAGCTCGACGACCCCGGTGACACCGTGCTCGTGTCGACGCTGCTGAGCAGGCTCGCCGGGGCCGGGGTGCGGCTGGCCGCGACCTCCAACACGCTGCCGGGAAGCCTGGGGGAGGGACGGTTCGCCGCGCAGGACTTCCTGCGGGAGATCCAGTCGCTGGCAGCGCACTTCGACGTGCACCGGATCGAGGGCGAGGACTACCGGCACCGCGGGCAGTCCGCGGCGCCGCGACCGGAGAGCGCCGCCCGGGTGCACGAGGCCGCGGCCGCCACCGCCGACGCCTCGCTGGACCACTTCGTCGACCTGTGCCGGCACCTGGGCGACGTGCACCCGTCGCGCTACGGCGCGCTGCTCGACGGCGTGCGGGTGGTGTGCCTGGAGGACGTGCGCGAGGTGCGCGACCAGGCGCTGGCCCTGCGGCTGGTGGTGCTGGCGGACCGGCTCTACGACCGCGACCTGCCGGTGGTGGCCAGCGGCGTCGCGCTGGACCGGATGTTCGCCGAGGACCTGCTGCGCGGCGGCTACCGCAAGAAGTACTTCCGGGCCGTCAGCCGGCTCACCGTCCTCGCCCGCGAGGGCGCCGCGCACACCGGCTGAGTCAGCGCACGAAGCGGATCACCATCGGGTAGCGCCACAGTTCGCCCCGGCTCGCCTTCACCGCGCCGATGACGTTGAAGACCAGCTCGAGGATCACGCCGGCCACGACCACCGGGATGAACAGGATCAGCCCGAGGCCGAAGGTGACGAGAGTGACCAGCACCAGCGGCACCATGAGCACGACCCAGTAGAGCAGCCACGACAGCTGGAAGTTGACGGACTCGCGCGCCGACTCCCGAACGTAGGGCGAGCGGACGCCGTACATGTTCATCACAACCAGCGGGAACACCCATCCGGCCAGCGTCAGCAGCCCACCGGACAGCGTTCCGCCCAGCCAGGTCACGAGGAGCGCGCCCAGATGCGCCCACATCGCCCAGGTGCGCTCCTCCTGCGGCTGCAGCGGAGGCCTTGCCCCGGGTGCCGCGACCGGCAAGGCGGGCTGGGGGCCCGGCGCAGCGCTCCGGACCCAGGAGTCGTCCTGCCCGGGCATGGGGCTCGGACCTGGTGCGTTCATGCTCCCCCCTCGGACCGCCGTGGCGGCTCGCACGACAGCGTAGTGAACGCGGCGCCGGCGTGCCGGCGGAACGGCAACGTCCGAGGAAGGGGTCGTTCTGCCCTGGCGACCGGGGACTCGAGCATAGGCTGTGCCCCCTGCAGCGGACGTCGAGGCGAAATGACGCGACCTTCGGGGCGTTACCGGCGTACCAACGTGCCGGTGAGCAGGTCGACGACGGCGTCAGCGCGGTGGGCGACCGACTCGACCAGCCGCGCGTTGGCCTCGTCGCTGCGCAGCACCCACGCGTGCGCGTCGGCCGGGCTCCGCCCGTGCGTGACGTGCCGGTCGACCAGCAGCGGCACCCGCCTCTCGGGCGGCAGGTGCAGATGCCAGACGGCGTCGAGCAGGCCGCGCACCGGCCGCCAGGGCCCGTCGAGCAGCAGGTAGTTGCCCTCGACGACCACCAGCCGGTGGTGCGGGGCGACGGTGACCGCGGCGGGGACGGTCTCCTCGCGGCGGCGGTCGAACCCTGGCGCGGCGACGACCTCTGCGGGGTCGCGCAGGCGCCGCAGCAGCGCCACGAACCCGTCGGCGTCGAAGGTCTGCGGGGCGCCCTTGACCTGTTCCAGGCCGAGGTCGGCGAGCTCGCGCGAGGAGAGGTGGAAGCCGTCCATCCCCACCACGACGGCGGTCCCGCGGCCGCATCCCTCCTCGAATGCGGCGATGACCGCGGCGGCGAGGTGGGACTTGCCGACCCCCGGTGGCCCGGCCAGCCCGAGCAGCGCCCGTGCGGACCGCCCCACGCGCTCGCGCACGTGCGGGAGCAGCAAGCCGGCCACCTGGCGGGCGGCCGGTCGGTGCGGGCAGGGTGCGGTCAGGACACGAGGCGGATCGTCAGCGGATACCGGAACTCCCGCCCGTTGGAGCTGCGGATCGTCGCCAGGACCACGCAGGTCGAGTAGAAGACCGCGTAGACGGGCAGCAGCACGAACCCGATCAGGATCGTCATCGACAGCACGAGGACGACCGTGTAGACCAGCGCGTTGATCTGGAAGTTCAGCGACTCCACCGCGTGCCTGCGGATGTACGCCGAGTCGCTGCGCTTGGCCAGCAGCACCAGGAGGGGCGCGACCAGGCCGAGCGCCGCCGCGGCGGCCAGGAAGCTGCCGACGTGACTGGCCATCGCCCAGTTGCGCTCCTCGGCCGTCGTTCGTGTGTCACCGCTCGTGCTCATGCCTCCAGTGAACACCCTCCGGCGGCGTTGTCCAGCGGATCCAGAGCGTGGGAGGGTGCGAGCGTGCGCGAGCCGGAGGTCCATCGGGAACCGTTCGTGCACCTGGTCGACCTTTCCCACGACCGGGTGCTGGTCGCCTGGGGTGCGTTCTGGTTCCGCCGCGGCCCCGCCTCCGGCCGGTGGGAGATCGTCGACGACGAGGACCTGCCGCAGGTCGTGGGTCGCCGTACCTGCATCGGCCACGGCGCCGAGCCGTTCGGTGAGGCCCGGGTGGAGGTCAGCGACACCGGTGGTCACGTGGTCGCCACCGCCGCTACCCGCACGCGGACCTGGGTGTGGGTGCAGGGTCTGCGGCCCGGCACCGACTACACCTACCGCGTCCTGGTCGACGGTGAGGAGTGGGCTGTCGGCGAGCGCTGCGACTGGGTGCCCGTGGCGGGCGGGGGCTACGACCTGGCCCCGGCCGGTCGCTCCTACGACCTGTGCTTCCGCACGTTCCCGGACCCGGCGGCGCCGACGCCCCCGGTGCGGTTCGTCGCCCTCGGCGACTACGGGGTCGGCATCCGGTGCGACTCGGAGTCGAGCCGGCGCCAGCGCCGGGTGGCCGAGGTGCTCGACCGGCTGGTGGAGCAGCACGACGTGCGGTTCGTGGTGTCGCTCGGCGACAACATCTACATCGGCGAGCAGGGGCTGGTGGACAGCGAGAGCGGCGGCGAGGACGACGACTGGTACTCCAGCTTCTTCCAGCCGTACCGCTACGTGCTCGCCCGGGTCCCGGTGTTCCCGGCGATCGGCAACCACGACACGACCGACACCGAGGGCAGCGACGACCGCGCGCAGATGGAGGACAACTTCCACATCCACGAGCGCTTCGGCGAGGACCTGGGCCGGGCCTCGACGGGACCGGGGCTGTTCTACCGGCGGCGCTACGGGCGCGACCTCGAGCTGGTGTGCATCGACACCTCGATGGCCGACGCGGACGCGCGCTTCTTCCAGGTCCCCGAGCACGAGCAGTGGCTGCGCGAGACCTTCGGCGCCGCCCCGGTGCGCTGGCGCATCCCGTTCTCGCACCACCCCGTCTACTGCGCGGGCCCGTCCCACCAGAACGACGCCGCGATGCTGGAGACGCTGGTGCCGCTGTTCGAGGCCGGGGACGTGCGGCTCGTGCTGGCCGGGCACGAGCACAACTTCCAGCTGTCGCAGGTCGGTGGTCGTACCTACGTCGTGTCCGGCGCCGGCGGCCAGCTGCGCGAGGCCGTGCCCGAGCGGTTCGACGAGGCGCACATCCGGG
>JALZDI010000261.1 GCA_030862655.1 Actinomycetota bacterium
CACGGCCGCCTTGCGCAGCGAGTCCCGGGTGTGCTGCACGACGCCGGGCATCGACGAGATCGCGACCGGCTCCGAGACGCCCTCGCGCACGAACATCGGCAGCACCAGCTGGCGCGGCTCGACGGTTGTCTCGGCGACCAGCCGGCGCATCGGGGGGGTACGGCGGAGCCGCCGTGGCCGCTGCTCGGGGTAGCCCATCGCTGGCCCCGGTCAGGCCCGGCGGCGCGCCGACGGGCGACGCTGCGACGGCTTGGTCACCGGCTCGCCGGCCTCCAGCATCGCGAGCCGGCGGGCGGCACCGAACTCGGCCAACGCCGCGGTCAGCTCCTCCACCGACGGCGACGGCGCCAGCACATCGACCCGCAGGCCGTGCTCCTCGGCGGTCTTCACCGTCTGCGGGCCGATGCAGGCGATCACGGTCGACGCGTGCGGCTTGCCGGCGATGCCGACCAGGTTGCGCACCGTCGAGGACGAGGTGAACACGACCGCGTCGAACTTGCCGGTCTTGATCGCCTCGCGGGTCGGCGCCGGCGGCGGCGCGGCCCGCACCGTGCGGTAGGCGGTGACGTCGTCGACCTCCCAGCCGAGCTCGACCAGACCCGCAACCAGCGTCTCGGTGGCGATGTCGGCCCGCGGCAGGAAGACCCGGTTGATCGGGTCGAGCACGTCGTCGTAGGGCGGCCAGTCCTCCAGCAGACCGCGCGCGGACTGCTCGCCGGAGGGCACCAGGTCGGGGCGGATGCCCCAGGACTCGATGGCCTCGGCGGTCTTGTCGCCGACCGCGGCGATCTTCAGCCCGCTGAAAGCGCGGGCGTCCAGGCCGTACTCGTCGAACTTCTCGCGGACTGCGCGCACGGCGTTGACGGAGGTGAACGCGATCCACTCGTAGCGGCCCTCGACCAGGCCGCGCACGGCCTTGTCCATCTGCTGCGGGTTGCGCGGCGGCTCGACCGAGATGGTCGGCACCTCCTCGGGCACCGCGCCGTACTCGCGCAGCTGCACCGACAGCGAGGCGGCCTGCTCCTTGGTGCGCGGCACCAGCACCCGCCAGCCGAACAGCGGCTTGGTCTCGAACCACGACAGCGTCTCGCGCAGGTGCACGACCTCACCGACCACGACCACGGCCGGCGGGGTCAGCTTCGCCGACTTCGCGTCGGCGGCGGCCGAGTCGAGGGTGGAGATGACCGTCTGCTGGTCGGTGGTGGTGCCGACCCGGGTCATCGCGACCGGGGTGTCGCCGGGACGGCCCGCGGCCACCAGCGACCTCGCGACGTCTCCGATATGCTGCAGGGCGCCTAGCAGCACCAGGGTCTGGTCGCCGCCGTAGCGCTCCCAGTCGACCTTGCTCTCGGCCGCGTTGACCACCGAGAACTCACGCTCGGTGCGGGTGGTCAGCGGCACGCCGGCGTAGGCCGCGACCCCGGTCACCGCGGAAACGCCCGGCACCACGTCGAAGGCCACGCCGGCCTTGACGCAGGCCAGCGCCTCCTCCGGACCGGTGGCGTACAGCCAGGGGTCGCCGGACATCAGGCGGACGACGTGCTCGGCGGCCTTGGCCTGCTTCACCACGAGCTTGGCCCGCGAGGCGTGCGTCAGCGGCTGGCCGTCCTCGCCGTAGCCTCCGTCCACCACGGTGCCCGCGAAGCCGGGGCACACCTCGGCCAGCAGCGCCTGGTGCTCGGCGGACTCGGTGACCACCACGTCGGCACCGCGGATGAGGTCCACGGCGCGCAGCGTCAGCAGCGACGGGTCGCCCGGGCCGGTGCCGACGAACGACACGTAGCCGGTGGGCCGAGCCGGCTTGGGGGCGCTGGACCCGTGGCCGGTGGCCTTCGCGGGCTTGCTCGCCGGGGACGCCGAGGACGCCGACGATCTGGCCGAGGTCCGCTTCTTCGGCGCGTCCTTGGCCGCGGCCTGCCTGCCCTTGGGCTGGGCCTTCTTCGGCTGGGCCTTCTTCGGCTGGGCAGCCTTCTTCACCGGCTTGGCGTTGCTCACGGCATTGCGCTTGGCCGTCGACTTGGTCGCGGTCGTGCTCGTCACAGTGCTTTTTCTCCTGGGTTGCCGTTTGGCTGCGGTCACGGCACACGCTCCCCGAGGAGAGCGCTGGCTCCGTCGGCGATCATGTCGTCGGCCAGGGCGCGCCCCAGCCCTACGGCGTCACCGACGGCGCCGGTCGTGGACATCCTGACGATCTGGGTGCCGTCGACAGCGGCGGCGACGGCACGTATCCAGACTTCCTCGCCACCCTCGCCGAGTGCAACTTCGGCGAGCGCGCCGACCGGAGCGGTGCATCCGGCCTCGAGTGCTGCGAGCAGGCTGCGCTCGGCACTCACCGCCGTGCGGGTGCCGGCGTCGTCGAGCGCTGCACGCAGCCGCTCGGCGAGCTCGGTGTCGTCCGCACGGCACTCGACCGCCAGCGCTCCCTGCCCGGGGGCCGGCAGCATCTGCAGCGGGTCGAGAACCTCGGTCACCTGGTCGGCCAGCCCGACGCGACGCAGCCCGGCGTACGCCAGCAGGACCGCGTCGAGCTTGCCGTCGGTGACGAATCCGATCCGGGTGCCCACGTTGCCGCGCACCGGCACGACCTCGAAGCCGAGCCCGAGCGCGCGCAGCTGCGCGGCCCGCCGCGGTGAGCCGGTGCCGACCCGCGCCCCGACCGGCAGCTCGGCCAGCGTGAGCCCGTCTCGGGCCACCACGACGTCGCGCGGGTCCTCCCGCAGGGGTACGGCGGCCAGCACGATGCCGGGGGCATCGGCGGTGGGCAGGTCCTTGAGCGAGTGCACCGCCACGTCGACCTCGCCGGCGAGCAGCGCCTCACGCAGCGCGCTGACGAACACCCCGGCGCCGCCGAACTCGGTCAGCGGCCGCTGGTCGACGTCGCCCTTGGTGGTCACGGTGACCAGCTCGGCCTGCCGACCGCTGTGCGCGCTGAGCTGCTCGGCGACCTGCTGGCTCTGCGAGCGCGCGAGCGCGCTGGCGCGGGTGCCGACCCGCAGCGGCGGTGCGGTCGGCGTGTTGGATGTGGTGGACGTCACGACTCACCCCCCGGTGGCTCGACCTCGACGCGGGTCACCGCGTTGACCGCCTCCGGGTCCAGCGCGAACAGCTCGGCCAGCGCGTCGGTGTAGCTGACGGCCCCGGCCTGGTGGGCGAGCTCCTTGATCCGCACGGTCGGGGAGTGCAGCAGCTTCTCGGCCACCCGGCGTACGGCCTGCTCGACCTCGGCGCGGGCGGCGGGGCCGAGCTCGGGCAGCCGTCCCTGCAGGCGCTGCATCTCGGCGTCGACAACGTCGGTGGCCAGGGAGCGCAGCGCCACCACCGTCGGGGTGACCTGGGCGGCGCGGCGGGCGGCGTCGAACGCCGCGACCTCCTCGGCCACGATGCGGCGCACCGCGTCGATGTCGACCGCGGCATCGCTGTTCTCCAGCCGACGGGCCAGGCCACCGAGGCTGGTCAGGCGTACGCCGGGCAGGGCGCCGACCGCCGGGTCGACGTCGTGCGGCAGCGCCAGGTCGAGCACGTCGAGGCTGTGCGCACCCTCCTGGGCGGCGAAGTCGTCGGCGGTGACCACCAGGCCGGTGGCGCCGGTGCAGGAGATGAGCAGGTCGGCGCGCGCGACCTCGTCGGGCAGCGCGGCGAGCTCGAC
>JALZDI010000262.1 GCA_030862655.1 Actinomycetota bacterium
GCCGACGTTCGCCGAGCCCGCCGGGCTCGCGGCGCTGCCCGAGGACGTGGCGGCGGCGGTCGGCTACGACGTGGTCGTCGCCGACACCGTGAACCACCTGCTGCGCGGCCTGCGGCTCTCCGACGGCACCGTGACGACCCTGGCCGGCACCGGCGAGCAGTGGCGGGACGGGTCCGACAGCGGCCCGGCGCTGGAGACACCGCTGACCAGCCCGTGGGACGTCGCCTGGTGGGAGCCCGCCGGCGGCGTGGTGATCGCGATGGCGGGCAACCACACGCTCGGCCTGTTCGACCCGAGCACCGGCGAGGTCCGCCGGTTCGCGGGCACCACCGTCGAAGGCCTGCGCGATGGTGCCGCTGACCAGGCGTTCTTCGCCCAGACTTCCGGTCTCGCCGACGGCGGCGACCGGCTGTGGATGGCTGATTCGGAGACCTCCGCGCTGCGCTGGGTGGAGGCCGACGGCGACGGCTTCGCGATCCGCACCGCCGTGGGCACCGGCCTGTTCGACTTCGGCCACGCCGACGGTCCGGCGGGCGAGGCGCTGCTCCAGCACCCGCTGGGCGTCGCCGTGCTGCCGGACGGTTCGGTCGCGGTCTGCGACACCTACAACGGCGCGATCCGCCGCTACGAACCCGCTACCGACGAGGTGTCGACGCTGGCCACCGACGTCTCCGAGCCCTCCGGCGCGGCCGTCGTCGACGGCGAGCTGGTCGTGGTCGCCTCCGCCGCCCACCGGCTGGAGCGCCCGGTTCCGCCGGGCCTGGCCGCGAAGCTGATCAGCGGTGCGTCGCAGCAGGTCAAGCGGCCCGCGACCGAGATCGCCTCGGGTGAGGTGGAGCTCGCGGTGGTGTTCACGCCGCCGCCGGGAACCAAGCTCGACGAGCGCTACGGACCCTCCACCCGCCTGGAGATCACCTCGACGCCGGAGGACCTGCTGGTCGAGGGCGCGGGCGTGGGCACCGACCTGACCCGCCGCCTCGTGCTGGCGGACGGGATCGAGCAGGGCGTCCTGCACGTGGTCGCCCAGGCCGCCAGCTGCGACGACGACGATGAGGTCGAGTACCCCGCGTGCCGGCTGACCCGGCAGGACTGGGGCGTGCCGATCATGATCTCGGCCGGCGGCCCGGACCGGCTGCCTCTGGTGATGGGTGGTCTCGACGCCTGATCGGCGCTGCCGAGGCGAATTGAGACCTTTCTGGTACTTCGATCTCGAAACCGCTGGTCATGGGGATTCGGAAGGGGTCGCTCCGGTTCGAGGGTGGGCCTGTCGTCGTGCGCTGCCCAGGAGTATCGCGAATCGCGTGGTCAACGCCGTGTTCCGAGGCCCCCCTGACCCCGGGGTCCCCCGGAGGTGGCAAGTAAACTTTTCGGGTGACCGATGCCAAGCTCGAAATCCAGATGCTGCACGACAGGGTCATGGTGCGCATCGCCGCTGAATCCGGGGAACGCCGCAGCAGCGGCGGCATCGTGATTCCGGCGACCGCGCAGATGGCCAAGCGGCTGATCTGGGGAGAGGTCTTCGGCGTGGGAAGTCACGTGCGGACCGTCAAGGTCGGCGACCAGGTCCTGTTCAACCCCGACGAGCAGTTCGAGGTCGAGGTCCAAGGGCAGGCGTACCTGGTCATGCGGGAACGGGATCTGCACGCCGTGGCCACGGAACAGACCGAGCAGGGCACGGGCCTGTACCTGTAGTCGGCGCCCCGCGCCGGGACCCCGGCGAGCGCGGGCGAGCGAGCACTTCCACGCCCCCACCGCACGACCGACAGGAGAAGGGGAAGCGGTGCCGGAAAATCACGACAACCGCCCTGGTGCGGACCCGTCCACCGAACGGCTGCGCACCGACTCGGACCAGCAGAACGCGTCCGACGCCGAGACCAAGCAGGTCTGGCCCGTCCAGGACCCCCAGGCCCAGGGCGGAGCACCCGCGCCGGAGTCGGACAGCGAGCGCACCCAGCAGATCGCCGCGCTGCCCGCGGACTTCAGCGGCTTCCCCATCGGCGCCACGCAGACCATCGCTGCCGTCGGCTCCGATCAGCCCACCGCTTACCACGGTGCCGAGCAGACCAATCCCGGTGCGACGCAGATGTTCGGCGGCCAGCAGGGCGGTGTCGGGGGCAGCCAGCTGGGCTGGAACACCTCCGACGAACCCACGCCCGCCGACGAGAAGCGGCAGAAGCTGCTCAAGGGCGGCCTGATCGCCGGTGCCGCCGCCGCTGCCCTGGTGCTCCTCTACGTCGGCGACCTGCTGTTCACCAGCGGATCGCTGCCGCGCGGCACCGTCGTCGCCGGTGTCGACGTCGGCACCCTCGACCCGGCCGCCGCCGAGAGCAAGCTCCGCGACGAGCTCGAACCCGGCCTGAGCAAGCCTGTGCGGCTGCAGGTCGGTGATCGCAGCGCCACCGTCGAGCCCGATGAGGTCGGGCTGCAGATGGACTGGGCCGAGACCGTCAAGAAGGCCGACGACCAGCCGCTGAACCCCTTCACCCGGATCGGCTCGCTGTTCAGCACCCACAACGTGACCCCGGCCAGCCGCAGCGATCGCGAGCAGTTGGTGGCGGCGCTGCAGGAGGTCAGTCCGCAGCTGGGCCTGGAGCCCACGGACGGCAACATCCGCTTCGAAGGCACCACGCCGATCCCGGTGAACCCGGTGCCCGGCCAGAACCTCGACATCCAGCACGCGGCCAACGCGGTGCAGGCCAAGTGGGCCGAGGGCCGGCCGATCTCGCTCCCGGTCACCCAGCTCCCGGTGAGCACCACCCGCGAGGGCGTGCAGAAGGCGCTCCACGAGATCGCCGAGCCGGCTGTGGCTTCCCCGGTGACCGTTCGCGGCCAGGGCAAGAACGCGACGCTGGAACCGGAGGCGATCGCCGAGGCGCTGCGCTTCACCCCGGACGGTCGCGGTGGCTTGAAGGCGAGCCTCGACGGTCCCGTGCTGGTGGGCGCTCTCGAACCGCAGCTGCGCGACACCATGAAGCCGGGCAAGAACGCCGAGATCAAGCTGGAGAACGGCGCTCCGGTCGTGCACCCGTCGGAGGACGGCGTCGGTGTCGACTGGGAGAAGAGCCTGGAGCCGATGCTCGAAACCCTGCGCAAGCCGCAGCAGCGCGCGGTCCAGGCTGTCTACGTGCCGGCACCGGCGCAGTTCACCACCGACCAGGCCAACCAGCTCGGCATCCGCGAGGTCGTCGGCGAGTTCGAGACCGGCGGTTTCGAAGCGGCTTCCGGTGTGAACATCCGCCGGGTCGCCGAGCAGGTCAACGGCGCGTTGCTTCGTCCGGGCGAGACGTTCAGCCTCAACGGCTACACCGGCCCGCGCGGGATCCCGCAGGGCTACGTGGAGTCGGGGATCATCGAGGACGGTCATCCCGGCCGCGCGGTCGGCGGTGGCATCTCGCAGTTCGCGACCACGCTGTACAACGCCTCGTACTTCGCGGGCATGAAGGACGTCGAGCACAAGGCGCACAGCTACTACATCAGCCGGTACCCGGCCGGTCGCGAGGCGACGGTGTTCCAGGGGCCGAACGGCAAGAGCATCATCGACGTGAAGTTCAAGAACGTCGCCAAGAGCGGCATCATGATCACCACGGAGTGGACTCCGTCGTCGATCAAGGTGAAGCTGTGGGGCACCAAGCAGTTCGACGTGC
>JALZDI010000263.1 GCA_030862655.1 Actinomycetota bacterium
GGTTCGAGGCGAGCATCGCGCGGGTCTCCGCGCCGGTGCGCCGCCGGATGGGGCGCACCTGGTCGCCGCGCTGCCCCGTCGCGCTGCGCGACCTGCGCTACGTCACGGTCACCTTCTGGGGCTTCGACCACAGCCCGCACACCGGCGAGCTCGTGCTGCACGCCCGCGCCGCCCGCGACGTGGTCGGCGTCTTCCGCACGCTCTACCGCGAGCGGTACCCGATCGAGCAGATGCGGCTGGTCACCACCGCCGATCTGAGGGCACCGCCCACCGGCGACGGCAACAACACCGCGGCCATGGTGTGCCGGCCGGTGCGCGGGGGGTCGGAGTGGTCGGCACACGCCTACGGGCTGGCGGTCGACGTCAACCCCTTCCAGAACCCCTACCGCAACGACGACCTGGTGCTGCCCGAGCTCGCCAGCGCCTATCTCGACCGGGCGTGGCGGCGGCCGGGGATGATCCGCCCCGAGGGCGTGGTGGTCGACGCGTTCGCGTCGATCGGCTGGACCTGGGGCGGCACGTTCGACTCGGTCAGCGACCCGATGCACTTCTCCGCGACCGGCGGCTGACCGCCTCCGCCCATCGCCTTGTCGGCGGCGGGCAGAACGCGCGTGCCGGTGACCACGCCGGGCAGATATCCTCGCTGGCGTCCCTTCGCCGTACCCTTTGGAGTCTCTGGTGCCCCCCAGCCGGACGCAGCGTCGAACGCCGAGCCGCACCCTGCGGATGTCGACGCTGTTCCTGCGCACGCTGCGCGAGAACCCGGTCGACGCGGAGGTGCCGAGCCACCGGCTGCTGGTGCGCGCCGGCTACATCCGCCGTGCGGCGCCGGGCATCTACTCCTGGCTGCCGCTGGGCTACCGGGTGCTGCGCAACGTCGAGCGCATCGTCCGCGAGGAGATGGACGCCGTCGGCGCACAGGAGGTGCACTTCCCCGCGCTGCTGCCCCGGGAGCCCTACGAGGCGAGCAACCGCTGGACCCAGTACGGCGACAACATCTTCCGGCTCAAGGACCGCAAGCAGGCCGACTACCTGCTCGGGCCCACGCACGAGGAGATGTTCACGCTGCTGGTCAAGGACCTGTACTCGTCGTACAAGGACCTGCCGCTGTCGCTGTACCAGATCCAGACCAAGTACCGCGACGAGCAGCGTCCCCGCGCCGGCATCCTGCGCGGGCGCGAGTTCGTGATGAAGGACTCCTACTCCTTCGACGTCAGCGACGAGGACTTCAAGGCCTCCTACGACGCGCACCGCGCCGCCTACGTGCGGATCTTCGACCGGCTCGGCCTCGACTACGTGATCGTCGCCGCGATGTCGGGGGCGATGGGCGGCTCGGCCAGCGAGGAGTTCCTGGCCACCGCCGAGCACGGCGAGGACACCTACGTGCGCTGCGGCTCCTGCGACTACGCCGCCAACGTCGAGGCGGTGCGGGTGCCGGTTCCCGAGCCGCGGCCGTACGACGACGTGCCGGCGGCGCACGCCGAGCAGACGCCGGACACCCCGACCATCGAGACGCTGGTCGACCACCTCAACGAGCACTTCGCGCGCGACGACCGCGCGTGGACGGCCGCGGACACCCTGAAGAACGTCGTGGTGACGCTGGTGCACCCCGACGGCGCCCGCGAGCCGCTGGCGGTCGGCGTACCCGGTGACCGCGACGTCGACCTGAAGCGGCTGGAGGCGCAGGTCGCGCCGGCGGAGGTCGAGGCGTTCACCGAGGCCGACTTCGACGCCAACCCCGCGCTGGTGAAGGGCTACATCGGCCCCGGCGCACTGGGGGAGACGGGCTCCGCGAAGATCCGCTACCTGCTCGACCCACGGGTCGTGGAGGGCACGCGCTGGGTCACCGGGGCCGACGTCGCGGGCAGCCACGTGATCGACCTGGTCGCCGGCCGCGACTTCACCGGTGACGGCACGATCGAGGCCGCGGAGGTGCGCGAGGGCGACGCCTGCCCGAACTGCGGCGGCGTACTGCACACCGCGCGCGGCATCGAGATGGGCCACATCTTCCAGCTCGGACGCCGGTACGCCGAGGCACTGGACCTGCAGGTCCTCGACCAGCACGGCAAGCTCGTCACGGTGACGATGGGCTCCTACGGCATCGGCGTGTCGCGGGCGGTCGCCGCGATCGTGGAGAACTCCCACGACGAGCTCGGCATCGTCTGGCCCCGCGAGGTGGCCCCGGCCGACGTACACCTGGTGGCGACGGGCAAGGACGACGCCGTGTACGACGCGGCCGACCGGCTCGCCGCCGAGCTCGAGGCGGCGGGGCTGGACGTGCTGTACGACGACCGACCGAAGGTGTCGCCCGGCGTGAAGTTCAAGGACGCCGAGCTGGTCGGCGTGCCGACGATCGTCGTCGTCGGCAAGGGACTCGCCGACGGCGTCGTCGAGGTCAAGGACCGCCGCACCGGCGAACGGGAGAACGTCGCGCTGGACGCCGCCGTCGACCACCTGCTCGGCGTCGTCGGCGCCTGACCCCTCCTTCGCGTCGAGACTGCGCGAGTGCCCCGTCCTTCGCGTCGAGACTGCGCGAGTGCCCCGTCCTTCGCGTCGAGACTGCGCGAGTGCCCCGGCTTCAGTCGAGCAGCGCCTCGGCGATGAGCAGGTGCGGCGCCTGCGGGTCGGGGTCGTGCTCCATCCGCCACAGCACGTCCTCGACCGCGCGCACCACGGTCCACCGGTACGCCAGCCCGCGGTCCAGCCCCGCGGCCTCGCACAGCTGGTCGGTGCGCCGGCGGATGGCCCGCCGTGGGTCGTCGGCCAGGACAAGCTCGTCGACGCGGTTCCACAGCGCCGGGGCCACCTCGAACTCGGGGTCGCCGGCCAGGCCCTTCGGGTCGATCACCAGCCACGGCTCGCGGGTGCCGGCCAGCACGTTGCCGTAGTGCGGGTCCCCGTGCAGCAGCGCGTCGCCGGCGCAGGGACCCACCTCGCGCAGCGTCGCGAGCGCGGCGTCGAGCAGCCGCGCGTCCGCCGTACGCAGGTGTCGGTCCCAGCGCGGCGGGATGGTGTCCAGCCACCTCCGGCTCTGGTCGGCCAGCCGGGCCAGGCCTGCGGGCGCCGCCGTCCGGTGCAGCCGCGAAAGCAGCGCGCCGAGCGTGGACACCCCCTCGTCGACGGGTACGGCGAACAGCGAGCGGTCCGGCTCGAGGCGCTCCAGCAGCAGCGCGAACCCGCTCTCGTCCTGCGCCAGCAGCCGCACGGAGCCGTCGCCGTCCCAGGCGGACAGCGTCGGCGCCTCGCCGGCGCTGTCCGCGTCCGGGTAGGAGACCTTCAGTGCCGCGGGCGTGTCGTCGGCGCAGCGCACCGGTACGACGATCCCGACGTAGCCGAACCGCGTCTCCCCGTCGAGGCTGAGCCCCCACGACGCGAGCAGGGAGTCGACCTGCCCCGGCAGCGCGGCGACCCAGGCCTCGCCCTCCTCGCCCTCGCGGATCTCGATCATGTCCGCGAAGTGCTCCGGGACCAGGCTCACCGGCCGTGCAGGCCCGGGAACGGCTCCGGCTGGGCGCCCCAGGCCAGGGCGCGCACCGCGCAGTCGGTCAGCCCCCGCGCGGCGTACATCCGGCGCTCGCCCGTGGTCCGCGAGACCGCGGTGGCGTACGCGGCCGCGCACCGCTGCTCGACGTGTACGGC
>JALZDI010000264.1 GCA_030862655.1 Actinomycetota bacterium
ACGGGCCGAGCAGCTCCAGCGCGGCGGCCGACGTCAGCAGCTTGAGGGTGGACGCGGGGATGAACGGGTCCTGCCCGCCGACCCGCACCAGGTCGGAGCCGCCGCCGAGCGGCTGCACCAGCACCCCGAGGTGGCGGCCGTAGTCGTCGTCGCGCGCGGTGTCGGCAATGTGCCGTGCGACCTCTCGGGGCGTCGGGGGCGGGGCCTCGGCGTCCGCCTCGGCGAGCACCGGACGCGCCGGCTGGGCGGGCGGAAGCTCGACCCCGACGGGCGGCGGGATCGCGGCCGGCGCCACCGGCTCCGACCCGCCGGCCCCGAAGCGGTCGAGCCAGCCCGCGTCGTAGGCCGCGTACCCACCCGCGGCGAGCAGCACCGCCATCGACAGCAGCAGCACCAGCGCCGCCCGGCCGCCCTGCGAGGGTCGGCGGTGGGAGACACTGGGGCTCGTCAGCACCTCGCCATCTTCGCAGGAGGAGTCGCGCCGTGGACTTCGACGTCACCATCGAGATCCCCAAGGGTCAGCGCAACAAGTACGAGGTCGACCACGAGACCGGGCGCATCCGACTGGACCGGACACTGTTCACCTCCACGCAGTACCCCGCCGACTACGGCTTCATCGAGGGCACGCTCGGTCTCGACGGCGACCCCCTCGACGCGCTGGTGCTCGTGCAGGAGCCCACGTTCCCCGGCTGCGTGATCCGGGCCCGGCCGCTCGGCATGTTCCGGATGACCGACGAGGCCGGCGGCGACGACAAGGTGCTGTGCGTGCCCTCCACGGACCCGCGGATGGAGCATCTGAGGGACATCCATCACGTCGCGGAGTTCGACCGGCTGGAGATCCAGCACTTCTTCGAGGTGTACAAGGACCTCGAGCCCGGCAAGTCCGTCGAGGGTGCGAGCTGGGTCGGCCGTGCCGAGGCCGAGAGCGAGGTCAAGGCGTCGTTCGACCGCTGCAAGCCGAACGGCGCCGCGCACTGACGCCGGGACATTCGCGCAGTCTCGCCGCGACCCTTCGCAGCGAGACTGCACAAGTGCCCCGCCGCGTCAGAGCAGCTCGACGTCGAGCAGCTCCTCGGGGATGCCGAACGCCGCCACCAGCCCCTCGGCCTGGTGCCGCAGCGACTCGCACAACCGCCCGACCGCCGCGGTGACCGCCTTCGCCCGCTCCCCCGACAGCCGTCCGTGCTCCTGGAACCATCCGCGCTCGGCCTCGATCATCGCGAGCGCGTGCAGGTGGCACAGCTCGTCGAGCACCGCGCGCTCGGGCCCCTCCGGGCAGCGCGCCACCGCGTCGGCGAACGCCTCCAGCACCACCGCCTCCATGTAGGCCCGGGCCGCGAGCACCACGTGGTCCTGGGCGTCGGCGAACACCTCGAACTCGTCGTCGCCGCGGTCGATGCCCCGCTTGAGCCGCCGGGCCACCCCGGCCCGCACGTGGTCGGCGCGCCAGCGCAGCATCGCCAGCTGGTACTCCCGGTCCAGCAGCCCGCCGTCGTCGTCGGAGCTGGGTACGACGTCGCGCACCCGCTCGAGGACCTGCCACAGCGAGGTCTTCTCGGCCACCTGCTCGGCGGCCTGGGACGCCACGAAACGCGCCACCCCGAGCGAGTTCATCTCCCGGAACTCGTCGCGGAACTCGGTCAGCAGACCCTTGGCGACCAGCTGCAGCAGCACGGTGTTGTCGCCCTCGAAGGTCGTGAACACGTCGGTGTCGGCCTTCAGCGCCGCGAACCGGTTGGCGCTGAGGTAGCCCGCGCCGCCGCAGGCCTCCCGGCAGGTCTGGATCGCCTCGGTGGCGTGCCAGGTGTGCAGCGCCTTGGTGCCGGCCGCGACCGTCTCCAGCTCGCGGCGCTCCTCCTCCGGCCCATCGCTCTCCTGCGAGAACACCCGGTGCAGCCGCTCCACCAGCCTCTCCTGGGCGAAGTGCAGCGCGTACGTGCGGGCGAGCAGCGGCAGCAGCCGGCGCTGGTGCGCGCGGTAGGCCATCAGCACCGCCTCGACGTCGCCGCCGGGCGGGCCGAACTGCCGGCGCCGCAGGGCGTAGCGGGTGGCGATCGTCAGCGCCACCTTGCTGGCGCCGAGACCGGCGCCGCCGACACTGACCCGGCCCTGCACCAGCGTGCCGAGCATGGTGAAGAACCGCCGGCTGTCGTTGTCGATCGGGCTGGTGTAGTGGCCGTCGTCGTCCACGTCGCCGTACCGGTTGAGCAGGTTCTCGCGCGGCACTCGCACCTGGTCGAACCAGATCCGGCCGTTGTCGACGCCGTTGAGCCCGATCTTGTGCCCGCAGTCCTCGACGCGTACGCCGGGCACGACCTGCCCGTCCTCGTCGCGCAGCGGCACCAGCAGCGCGTGCACACCGTGGCTCGTGCCGTCGACGTGCAGCTGCGCGAACACCACCGCCATCCGCCCGTCGTCGGCGGCGTTGCCGATGTAGTCCTTGCGTGCGGACTCCACGGGGGTGTGCACGACGAACTCGCGGGTGCCGGCGTCGTAGGTGGCGGTGGTCTCCAGCGCCTGCACGTTGGAGCCGTGGCCGGTCTCGGTCATCGCGAACGCGCCGAGGAGCCTGCCGGAGATGACGTCGGGCAGGTAGCGGCGGTGGTGCTGCTCGGTGCCCAGGTGCAGGACCGCCCCCCCGAACAGGCCGAACTGCACGCCCATCTTCACCAGCACCGACAGGTCGGAGAACGCCAGCGTCTCGAACGACGCGATGCTGGCGCCGACGTTGCCGCCCCCGCCGTACTCCTTCGGGAAGCCGAGCCCGGTGGTGCCCGCCGCCGCGTTCTCCCGCACCACCTCGCGCACCCGCCGGCGGTAGTCGGCGGTCGGCAGCCCGATCGACTCCCGCATCAGCTTGGCGTACGCCACCATCATCTGACGCACCGACTGCCGGGCCTCGTGGTACTCCCCGTCGAGGAAGCGGCCGAGGACGGCGGGGTCGAAGGTCACGGCGGAGTCCGGCTCGGTCATGACGACAGCCTGCCAAAGCGAACGACGGGCGGCCACCGTCGCAGGTGACCGCCCGCCGTGCCCCGGCGCCTTCCGTCCGCCGGCTCGTGCGCCATGCGCTCGCCTCGGCGGACGTCGTCGGCTCAGACGCGGCCGAAGAAGTCGGGCGACTGCCAGTACCAGACGTTCTCCACCTTCACCGGCACCCCGGTGCGGGGCGCGTGCACCATCTGGTCGCCGCCGATGTACATCGCGACGTGGAAGATGCCGCTCGGGCTGCCGTTGCTGGACCAGAAGATCAGGTCGCCGGGCCGCAGCTGGGAGTAGCTGACCCGCGAGGTCGCGTAGTACTGCGCCACGCTGTAGTGCGGGAGGTAGGACCCGGCCGACCCCCAGGCCCCGGCGGTCAGGCCGGAGCAGTCCCAGACGTCCGGGCCGGCGCCGCCCCACACGTAGGGCTCACCGAGCTGGGCCATCGCGAAAGACACCGCCTGCGACGCGCCGGCCGCCGGCCGCGACACGTACGCCTGCCGACGCTCAGCACGCCGTTCCTGCCGGGCCTCACGCGCCTCACGCTGCACCTGTCGGGCCGCACGCCGCGCCTCGATCCGCTCCCGGCGGGCCTCGCGTGCCTCCTGACGGGCGGCGCGGGCCTCCGCACGCGCCTGCCGGGCCTGCCG
>JALZDI010000265.1 GCA_030862655.1 Actinomycetota bacterium
ACACGGCCGCGGTCATGCGCGGCGCCGGTCTCCGGGCCCTGCTGCTCCCCCGGCCGCTGCCCACGCCGGTGCTCGCCTTCGCGGTGCGACACCTCGGCTGCGTGGCCGGGGTGATGGTGACCGCGTCGCACAACCCGCCGCAGGACAACGGCTACAAGGTCTACCTCGGTGACGGATGCCAGATCGTGCCGCCCGCCGACGGCGACATCGCCGCCGCGATCGCCCGCGTCGGGTCGGTGACGTCGCTGCCGCGCGACGAGGGCGGCGAGGTGCTCGGCGAGGACGTCGTGCAGGCCTACGTCGACGCCGTGGTCGCCTCGGTCGAGCCGGGTCCGCGCGACCTGCGCACGGTCTACACCCCCCTGCACGGAGTCGGCGCCGACCTGGTGTCCCGCACGCTGCGCGCCGCTGGCTTCGCAGACGCGTCGGCCGTACCGCAGCAGGCCGAGCCCGACCCCGACTTCCCCACCGTGGCGTTCCCCAACCCCGAGGAGCCAGGGGCACTCGACCTCGCGGTGGCCCAGGCGACGGAGCTCGACGCGGACCTGGTCGTGGCCAACGACCCCGACGCCGACCGGTGCGCGGTCGCCGTCCCCACCGGGAGGGGCTGGCGGATGCTGCGCGGCGACGAGGTGGGGGCGCTGCTCGGCGACGCACTGCTGCGCCGCGGGGCCAAGGGCGTGTACGCCGCCTCCATCGTGTCCTCCTCGCTGCTGGGCAAGATGGCGCAGCGGCACGGCGTCGACTACGTCGACACCCTCACCGGGTTCAAGTGGATCGGGCGGGTCGAGGGGCTGGCGTTCGGCTACGAGGAGGCGCTCGGCTACTGCGTCGCGCCGCACGTCGTGCGCGACAAGGACGGCGTCTCCGCGCTGCTGCACGTCGCCGGCCTCGCGGCCGAGCTCAAGGCGCTGGGCCGGTCGCTGCTCGACCGGCTCGACGAGATCGCGGTCGAGTACGACCTGCACGCGACCGACCAGCTCTCGGTGCGCGTCGACGACCTCGACGAGATCGCCGCCGCGATGACCCGGCTGCGCGCGCAGCCGCCGGTCGAGCTCGGCGGACTGGCCGTCGAGCAGGCCGAGGACCTCACCGCCGGTGCCGGCGGCCTGCCGCCGACCGACGGGCTGCGCTATCGGCTGGCCGACGGAGCCCGGGTGGTCGTGCGCCCGTCGGGCACCGAGCCGAAGCTGAAGGCCTACCTCGAGGTGGTGGTCCCGGTCGGCCCCGGCGGCACGGACGGCCCCGACAGCGTCGACGCCGCTCGCATCGCCGCCGTCGGCCGGCTGGACGCCATCCGCGCCGACCTCGCGGTGGCCGCTGGGCTCTGACGGGGCGCTTGTGCAGTCTCGACGTGAAGGCATCGCGCCGAGACTGCGCGCGTGCCCCACCTCCTAGACTGACGCCGTGACCACCGTCTCCCTCTCGGCGGCCGGTGTCGACGAAGCCACCCGGTCCGCGTCGACGCTGCGTCGTTTCCTGCACGGCCTGCCCGGCGTCGACCAGGTCGGCGCCGAGGCGCGCGCCGCCGGGCTGGCGACCCGGTCGATCAAGACCACGGCGAAGGCGTGGGCGCTCGACCTCGCGGTGCGGATGATCGACCTGACCACCCTGGAGGGGCAGGACACCCCCGGCAAGGTGCGTGCGCTCTGCGCCAAGGGCCAGCGTCCGGACCCCTCCGACCCGGGCTGTCCTCCGGTGGCCGCGGTCTGCGTCTACCCCGACATGGTGCCGGTCGCCCGCGCCGCACTCGCTGACAGCGACGTCTTGGTGGCCAGCGTCGCGACCGCCTTCCCCTCCGGGCGGGCGGCGCTCGACGTCAAGCTGGCCGACACCCGGGCCGCGGTCGACGCCGGTGCCGACGAGATCGACATGGTCATCGACCGCGGAGCCTTCCTGACCGGCGACTACCAGCGCGTGTTCGACGAGATCGTCGCGGTGAAGCAGGAGTGCGCCCGCCCCGAAGGGGCCGGTCGGGCGAGCCCGCACCTGAAGGTGATCCTGGAGACCGGCGAGCTGGTCACCTACGACAACGTCCGCCGCGCGTCCTGGCTGGCGATGCTGGCCGGCGCCGACTTCATCAAGACCAGCACCGGCAAGGTCTCGCCGGCCGCCACGCTGCCGGTGACACTGGTGATGCTCGAGGCGGTGCGCGACTTCCGCGACGCCACCGGGCGGCAGGTCGGGGTCAAGCCGGCGGGCGGCATCCGCACCGCGAAGGACGCGATCCGGCACCTGGTTCTCGTCAAGGAGACGGCAGGCGATGACTGGCTCACGCCCGACTGGTTCCGCATCGGCGCCTCCAGCCTGCTCAACGACCTGCTGATGCAGCGCAGCAAGATGGCCACCGGCCGTTACGCCGGACCCGACTACTTCACGCTCGACTAGGGGAGACGGATCCGCATGGCCTTCGAGTACGCACCGGCGCCGGAGTCGCGCTCGGTCGTCGACATCCGCTCGTCGTACGGGCTGTTCGTCGACGGCGACTTCGTCGACACCGCCGACGGGCACAGCTTCAAGTCGGTCAGCCCGGCCACCGAGGAGGTGCTTGCCGAGGTCACCGAGGCCGGGGCCAAGGACGTCGACCGTGCGGTCCGGGCCGCGCGCCGCGCCTATGACAAGGTCTGGTCGACGATGCCGGGGGCCGAGCGGGCGAAGTACCTCTACCGCATCGCGCGGATCATCGCCGAGCGCTCGCGCGAGCTTGCCGTGCTCGAGACGCTCGACAACGGCAAGCCGATCAGGGAGTCGCGCGACGTCGACCTGCCACAGGTGTCTGCGCACTTCTTCTACTACGCCGGGTGGGCCGACAAGCTGGAGTACGCCGGGTTCGGGTCTGCTCCCCGGCCTGTCGGCGTGGCCGCGCAGGTCATCCCGTGGAACTTCCCGCTGCTGATGCTGGCGTGGAAGATCGCGCCCGCGCTGGCGTGCGGCAACACGGTCGTGCTCAAGCCGGCCGAGACCACCTCGCTGACCGCGCTGGCGTTCGCCGAGATCTGCCAGCAGGCCGACCTGCCCCCGGGCGTGGTCAACATCGTCACCGGCGCCGGCGACACCGGCCGCGCGCTGGTCGAGCACGACGCCGTGGACAAGATCGCGTTCACCGGCTCCACCGACGTCGGCAAGGCGATCGCCCGCGCGGTCGCCGGCAGCCGCAAGCGCACGACGCTGGAGCTGGGCGGCAAGGCGGCCAACATCGTGTTCGACGACGCGCCGCTGGACCAGGCGGTCGAGGGCGTCGTCAACGGCATCTTCTTCAACCAGGGGCACGTGTGCTGCGCTGGCTCGCGGCTGCTCGTGCAGGAGAGCGTGTACGACGAGGTGCTCGGCAGGCTGAAGCGGCGGATGGCCACGCTGCGGCTGGGCGACCCGCTGGACAAGAACACCGACATCGGCGCGATCAACTCCGCCGAGCAGCTGGCGCGCATCCGCGAGCTCTCCGCGGTCGGCGAGTCCGAGGGCGCCGACCGCTGGTCGCCGGCCTGCGACCTGCCCGAACGCGGCTACTGGTTCCCGCCGACGATCTTCACCGGGGTCTCGCAGGCACACCGCATCGCGCGCGAGGAGATCTTCGGGCCGGTGCTGTCGGTGCTCACCTTCCGCACGCCCGCGGAGGCGGTGGAG
>JALZDI010000049.1 GCA_030862655.1 Actinomycetota bacterium
CATCGTCGGTGGCGCACGACATCTACGCCAACGTGATCAAGAAGGGTGCGGTCACCGAGGGTCAGGAGGTGAAGGTGGCGCGCGTCGCGGCGTTCGGGATCGGCGCCGTGGCGATCGTGCTGTCGATCTTCGCGCAGAACCTCAACATCGCGTTCCTGGTCGCGCTGGCGTTCGCGGTCGCGGCCTCGGGCAACGTGCCGGCGCTGATCTACAACCTGTTCTGGCGGCGGTTCAACACCCGCGGTGCGCTGTGGGCGATCTACGGCGGGCTCACGGTCGCCGTGGTGCTGGTGGCCTTCTCCCCGGTCGTGTCGGGCAACGCGGAGGCCATGGTCCCGAGCGGCAACTGGGACCTGTTCCCGCTGGAGAACCCCGGCATCATCTCGATCCCCGCCGGCTTCCTGTTCGGGTGGATCGGCACCGTCACCGCACGACCGGACCCCGAGGGCGACGCCAAGTACGACGAGCTGGAGGTGCGTGCGCTGACCGGTGCCGGCGCCGAGGTCGCGGTCCGGCACTAGGCAGGCGTGCGCGGCTTGCCGCCCGGCCGCGGGCTCACCCCTCGTGGCCGGGCGGTGTTCCACCTATCGTGGGCCAAGAGCCCTCGGGACCACGGCACAGTCGAGGAGAGATCGTGACCGACCAGACCCTGTCGAACCTGCTGCACGAGAACCGGCGCTTCGAGCCTCCCGCCGAGCTGGCCAAGTCCGCCAACCTCACCGCCGAGGCCTACGAGCGCGCCGACGCCGACCGGCTCGCGTTCTGGTCCGAGCAGGCCGAGCGCCTCAGCTGGGACAAGAAGTGGGACCGGGTGCTCGACTGGGACAACCCCCCGTTCTCGAAGTGGTACGTCGGCGGCCGGCTGAACGCCGCCTACAACTGCGTCGACCGGCACGTCGAGGCGGGTAACGGCGATCGGGTCGCGTTCTACTTCGAGGGCGAGCCGGGCGACTCCCGCGAGATCACCTACGCCGACCTGCAGCGCGAGGTGTGCAAGGCCGCCAACGCTCTGCTCGAGCTCGGCGTGCAGGCAGGCGACCGCGTCGCGATCTACATGCCGATGATCCCCGAGACCGTCGCGGCGATGCTCGCGTGCGCGCGGATCGGGGCCCCGCACACCGTGGTCTTCGGCGGCTTCTCCGCCGACGCGCTGAAGACGCGCATCCACGACTGCGACGCCCGCGTGGTGATCACCGCCGACGGCAACAACCGGCGCGGCTCCGTCGCCCCGCTCAAGGCGAACGTCGACCAGGCGCTGAAGGAGTGCCCCGACGTCCGCACCTGTCTGGTCGTCCGGCGTACCGGCCAGAACGTCGAGTGGAACGACGGCCGTGACCAGTGGTGGCACGAGGTCGTCGACCGGCAGAGCGAGCAGCACAAGGCCGAGGCGTTCGACGCCGAGCACCCGCTCTACGTCATGTACACCTCCGGCACGACCGGCAAGCCCAAGGGCATCCTGCACACGACCGGCGGCTACCTGGTGGGCTGCTCCTACACGCACTGGGGTGTGTTCGACCTCAAGCCCGAGACCGACGTGTTCTGGACCGCGGCCGACATCGGCTGGGTGACCGGACACTCGTACATCGTGTACGGCCCGCTGGCCAACGGCGCCACCTCGGTGCTGTACGAAGGCACGCCCGACACCCCGCACAAGGGCCGGTTCTGGGAGATCATCGACAAGTACAAGGTGTCGATCCTCTACACCGCGCCCACCACGATCCGCACGTTCATGAAGTGGGGCGACGACGTCCCCGGCGCCTTCGACCTGTCGTCGCTGCGACTGCTGGGCAGTGTCGGCGAGCCGATCAACCCGGAGGCCTACGTGTGGTACCGCCACCACATCGGGCACGACCGCTGCCCGGTCGTCGACACCTGGTGGCAGACCGAGACCGGCATGATCATGATCAGCCCGCTGCCCGGGGTGACCGCGGGCAAGCCGGGTGCGGCGATGACGTCGCTGCCCGGGGTGTCGGCCGACGTGGTCGACGAGTCCGGCAAGTCGGTGCCGCCCGGCTCGGGCGGCTTCATGGTGCTCACGGAGCCGTGGCCGGCGATGCTGCGCACCCTGTGGGGTGACGACCAGCGG
The DNA here is from genome assembly GCA_030862655.1 of Actinomycetota bacterium. Next base: position 2,087 of record JALZDI010000049.1, read on the forward strand.
TTCATCGACACCTACTGGTCCCGCTTCGAGGGCCTCTACTTCGCCGGCGACGGCGCCAAGAAGGACGAGGACGGCGACCTGTGGCTGCTCGGCAGGGTCGACGACGTCATGAACGTCTCCGGCCACCGGATGTCGACCACCGAGATCGAGTCCGCTCTGGTGTCGCACGAGAAGGTCGCGGAGGCGGCCGTGGTCGGCGCCGCCGACCCCACCACCGGCCAGGCGATCTGCGCGTTCGTGATCCTGCGCGGCGACGTGGAGGGCGAGGACGTGGTCAAGGACCTGCGCGACCACGTCGCGCGCGAGATCGGGCCGATCGCCAAGCCGCGCCAGATCATGATCGTGCAGGAGCTGCCGAAGACGCGCTCGGGCAAGATCATGCGACGGCTGCTCAAGGACGTCGCCGAGGACCGCGAGACCGGCGATGTGACGACCCTGGCCGACTCGACGGTGATGGACAAGATCAAGGCCGGGCTGTCGTCGGGCAGGTCGGGCGACGAGTAGGGCGGAGAGGGCCGGGCCGCCCGACGGTCACCCGCGCCGGGGCTTGCGGGCGACGAGGTAGTAGACCGTCGGGAACACGCTCAGCAGCACGCACAGCAGCAGCTTGGCCACCGGCGACCACGGCAGCGCCGGCCGCTCGAAGTCACGGGTCGGCTGCTGCAGCAGGGCCCCGGCGACCGACACGGTGGACAGGCCGCGCCAGTTGTCGCCCAGGGTCGGGAACAGCATGTAGGTGCGCACGCTGTTGTCCGGGAGCGAGAGCGCCATCGCCTGCTCGATCGGGCCCGTCGCGGACCGCAGGCCGGTGAGCACGACCTCCCGCCGGTCGACCCATCCCCAGAACGTCTCGATCGCGATCCCGGGAGGGCTCTCCTCGACCACCCGGGTGCCGCCCGAGCCGGGCTGCCCGGTCCGCAGCACCCGGAGCACCCGGTGCGTCGCCTGGGCGTGCAGGCCCGCGACCGCCCCCGCGCTGTTCCACTGCGCACCCTGGAGCCCGCCGGTCTGCGCCGGCAGCACCCGCCGGCGGCCCGAGTCGACCTCGACCGCGTCGACCCCGCGGCCGTCGACGACCGTCACCCACTGACCGTCGGCCGTCCATGCCGGCGTGGTCGGCGCGTCGGTCGGCACCCGCAGCGGCAGGTCGGTCACGTCACCGGAGCCGGTGTCGAGCACCCGCACCGGGCTCTCACCGAACGCGATGCGGCTCGCGTCGGGCGACCACACCAACGGGCCGTCGGCCGGCACGGACTGCGGCACCGGGTAGGTCCGCGTCTCCCCGGTCACGGTGTCGTAGCAGGCGATGCGTCCGGACCAGGACCAGGCGATCCGCGTCCCGCGCGGCGACACCGCCAGCCCGCCCTGCGCCTGGTCGAGGTCGGGCGCCTCAAGGCGGCGGTAGTCACCGGTGCGCGCCGAGACGACGTACCAGGGCTGCGCGACCTCGCCGGCGAGTCCGTCGCGGGCGTGGCGGCCCTGGAAGGCCAGCCCCACCGGTCCCGGGGGACCCCACACCTGCGTGGAGGGAGCGTGGGGGGAGGGGTCGTAGACCTGCCGCGGCAGCGACAGCGTCTCGGACGTCGACACCGCCGGCACCGGCTGCGAGCGCTGGTAGGCCGGAACCGCCAGCTGCCACACCGCGAAGGCGGCCACGGCCACCAGCAGCGAGACCCCGAGCGCGACACCGGCGCGCATGCGCGAGCGCACGACCACCCCCGACGTCACGCACCGGGTCCCTCCCGGCGCACGCGCCAGGATAGCCGTGCAACATCTGCCTGACATGCCGATTATGCGCGCGCACCGCCCACGGCACCCTGCAAGCGACGGTTCGTCTAGGGTCGTACCACGACGACCGGTGGTGCCCGCTGCCCTCGAGGAGGAGTCCATGACGACGACGGACGAGCGCGTCGACGAGCCGACGATCGGCCGGCTGGTCGCCGACGCCAGCCGCGACATCTCGACGCTCATCCGCGGCGAGATCGCGCTGGCCAAGTCCGAGCTCAAGGTGAGCGTCCGTGCCGGAGGCGTCGGCGCGGCCCTGCTCGGGGCCGCCGCGTTCCTGGGACTGCTCGGCATCATCCTGCTGTCGGTCTCGATCGCCTACTTCCTCGACATGATCCCCGGCATCAACACCGCGGTGGCCTTCCTGATCGTCTTCGGGCTCTACGTGCTCATGGCCGGCATCCTGGCCCTGGTCGGCATCCGCAAGGTCAGGCAGGTCAAGCCTCCGGAGCGGGCGATCGCGCAGGCGCAGCGGAGCAAGGAGATCCTGGGCAAGGACCACCACTGATCCTTGGATCCCACCATCGAGGTCCCCGGACCTTGGCAGCACCGAAACGTCGCCGCCAACGGCGCGCGCTTCCACGTGGCCGAGTGCGGCCATGGCCCGCTCGTGCTCTTCCTGCACGGCTTCCCGGAGTTCTGGTGGGCCTGGCGTGAGCAGCTGCCGGCCCTCGCCGGGGCCGGCTTCCGGGCCGTGGCCATGGACCTGCGCGGCTACGGCAGCAGCGACAAGACCCCCCGCGGCTACGACCCCGCGACGCTCGCCGCGGACGTCGTGGGCGTCATCCGGTCCCTGGGCGCCCGCGACGCCGCGCTGGTAGGCCAGGGGTGGGGCGGCTACATCGCCTGGGCGGTGGCTTCGATGCACCCGGGGTTCGTGCGCTCCCTGGTGCCGGTCGCGGCGACCCACCCGCTGCACCTGCGCCGGCTGCTGCGCAGCCCTCGCCTGGCGCGGCACCTGCTGGGCATGCAGGTGCCGTGGGTGCCCGAGCGCCGGATCCGCGCGCACGAGGCCCGGTACGTCGAACACCTGCTGACCGCCTGGTCCGCACCGGGGTCGGCGTTCCCCGACCCCGAGGCCGCCCGCCGCTACCGGGCCGCGATGTCGCTGTGGCCGTCGCCGCACTGTGCGCTGGAGTACCACCGGTGGGTCATGCGCTCACGGCTGCGCGCCGACGGCCGCCGGTTCGCCGCCGCGATGCGGTCGCCGGTGCGTGCTCCGGTGCTGCAGGTGCTCGGCGGACAGGACGCCGTGGTCCCGCGATCGGCCACCCGGCTCGCCCGGTCGCTGGCCACCGGGCCGCGCGAGCTCGCCGTACTCGAGCCGGCGGGTCACTTCCCGCACGAGGAGTGCCCGCAGGAGTTCACCGCGACGCTGCTCGACTGGCTGACGGCGCGCTGACGCTCAGCTGCTGCAGGGTCCGGTATCGACCTCGGAGCCGGAGCGCCGGCCGGCCCGGGCGTCCTGGGACACCTGGTCAGCGGTGAGCGCATAGCCGGTCTGCGGGTCCGACACCGAGGCCGCGAAGATCACGCCGTAGGCGCGGCCTCCGGGCGACACCAGCGGGCCGCCGGAGTTGCCCGGACGCACCTGGGCGAACAGCGAGAACACCTCGCGGAAGACGACGCCCTGCCCGTAGATGTCGGGGCTGCGCAGGCGCTGCTCGGACCGGATGCGGGCAGGCTCGGCATGGAACGGCCCGTTGCCGGGGAAGCCGAGCACTGCGGCGGTGTCACCCGACTCGGCGTCGCGCGCGAACCGCAGCGGACGGGCGTCGAGGCCCGCGACCTCGAGCACGGCGATGTCCAGGTCGGGGTCGTACAGCACCACCTGGGCGGGCAGCGCCTCGGAGCCGACGATCACCTCGGGGTCGTCGACGCCGGCGACCACGTGCGCGTTGGTCATCACCCGGTTGCGGGCGTAGACGAACCCGGTGCCCTCCGAGCTGCGGTTGCACGACTCCGCCGTGCCGAGGATCTTCACCACGCTCCGGGAGGCCCGGCGGACCTGGGGGTCGCGCAGCACGCGACGGGTCGGCGGGTCGACGGTGACGATCCGCTCCGGCACGAACGGGTCGAGGTAGCGCGGGAAGATGCTGCGGTCGACGACCGAGTTCAGTGCCTGCAGCACGCTGTCGGCGTCACCGGGCAGCGCCGCGTCGACCACCGACAGCACCCGGGAGGTGGACACCTCGCGGTTGATCGCCGGGATCTGCGCGCCGCTGACCGCGACCCCCAGGGCCCAGGCCACCACCAGGGCCGCCGCCGAGGAGAGCACCGCGCCGCCGGCGGCGTCCAGCGCGCGGGCCGGCTGCCAGGTGACGCGGCGCCGCAGGGCACCCCCGGCGTAGGCCGCCACCGTCTGCCCCAGGGTGGCGCACAGCAGCACCCCGCACAGAGCGGCCAGCGACACCATCAGCGACGGGTCGTAGCCCTCGAGCACCATCGGCGCGACCCAGATGCCCACCGCGCCGCCCCCCAGCAGGCCCGCGGTCGCGCAGGCCCCCACGATGAAGCCCTGTCGATAGCCGGAGAGCGCGTAGGCAAGCGCGAACACCAGCAGCACCACGTCGAGGGCGTTCATCGGTCACGCCACAGTCGCTCGACCATGTGCTCGGGCAGCTCGGTGTAGCGCTCGACGTCCCACGGCTTCTCCCAGCCCACGAACGCGAACAGGCGGGAGATGATGCCGCCGGTGAAACCCCACACGAACAGGTCATCGAGCACGAACGCCGGCCCGACGAACCCCGAGGGGTGCCGCAACGTGTAGCGGTTGGCCGGCTCGAGCAGGTCGGCGACCGGCACCCGGTGCACCGAGTGCACCTCGGCCGGGTCGACCACCGTGATCTCCGACGGCTCCCGCCACCAGGCCAGTACCGGGCTGACCGCGAAGTTGCCGATCGGCACGTAGAGGTCGGGCAGCCGGCCGACGACCTCCACGCCGTCGGGGTCGACCCCCGTCTCCTCCTGTGCCTCCCGCAGCGCGGTGTGCTCCGGTCCGCGGTCGCCGGGGTCGCAGGCGCCGCCGGGGAAGGACACCTGGGCGGCGTGCGAGCGCATGTCGTGCGACCGCTCGGTCAGCAGCACGTCCGGGCCACCCGGTCCCTCGCCGAACAGCATGAGGACGGCGGCCGGCCGGGCTGAGCCGTCGCGCGGCGGCAGGAACTGGGAGAGGTCGACACCGCGGACCCGCTCGCTCGCCCGGGCGAGCTCCTGCAGCCAGTCGGGCCGGTCGCCTCCCGCCATCAGACCCGCACCCCCAGCGAACCCTCGACGAGTTCGGCGAGCTGGTCGACCGAGGTGACCTGCAGCGGCAGCTGCGCCACCACCTCGCCGTGCGGGTCGACGAGCACCGTCATCGGGACCGGGTGCCGGCCGAGCTCCTGGTCGACCACCTTGTCGAAGTCGGCGACCTGCGGATAGGTCACGCCGCTCTGCTTCAGCAGCTGCAGCGCCGCGTCGGGCTGGGTGTCCTCGAAGTCCACGCCGAGCATGGCCACCTTGCCGTCGGCCCGCTCGTAGAACGCCTGCAGCACCGGGAGCTCCTCACGGCACGGCGTGCACCAGGACGCCCACAGGTTGAGCACCAGCGGCTTGCCGTGCAGCCCGGCCAGGTGCACCGGGCGACCGCCACCCAGGCAGGGCAGCGTGACGTCGGGCAGCCCGTCCTCGACCGGACCGCGCCGCGGGTCGGAGGGCGGGCACGGCTCGACCCCGGTCGTACGCTTGAGCCGCCGCAGCTGCGGGGTGTCGACGTCGACGCTGGACGCCGGCAGCCTGTCCTGCGCGAAGGCGTCCTCGGGCGGCCCCGGCCGGGCCGAGCAGGCGACGGCGGCCAGCAGCGTGAGCACCACGGCCGGCACCGTGGCGAGGGTACGCAGCCTCACGCGCGGCCCTCCGTCTTCACCAGCTTCTCGGCCGTCTCCGGGTCTGTCGGGCCGGCGCCGTACGACGGGCACCAGCGGGCGACCGGGCACGCACCGCATGCGGGGGTGCGGGCGTGGCAGCGCCGCCGGCCGTGCCAGATCAGCCGCTGGCTCAGGTCGGTCCAGTCGCGCCGCGGGAACAGCGCGCCGACCTCGTGCTCGACCTTGACCGGGTCGGTCTCGACGGTCCAGCCGAACCGGCGGGCCAGCCGGCCGAAGTGGGTGTCGACGGTGATGCCCGGGATGCCGAACGCGTTGCCGAGCACCACGTTTGCGGTCTTGCGCCCGACGCCGGGCAGCGTCACCAGGTCCTTCAGCCGTGGAGGCACCTCGCCGCCGAACTCGTCGCACAGCGCCTGCGCCAGCTTGAGCAGCGTGTCGGACTTGGCCCGGAAGAAGCCGGTCGGCTGGATCAGAGCCTCCAGCTCGCCCCGGTCGGCACCGGCGAGCGCCGCCGCGTCGGGATACTTCGCGAACAGGACCGGGGTCACCGCGTTGACCCGTTTGTCGGTCGTCTGCGCCGACAGCACGGTCGCGACCAGCAGCTGCAGCGGCGAGGCGAAGTCGAGCTCGCAGTGCGCGTCGGGATAGGTCTCGGCCAGCACGCGGTTCATGCGACGGGCGCGACGGGTGAGGGCGAGGCTGCTCTCCGCGGGCCCCCTCGCGGGCCCCTGCGCCGACTGGGCCAAGGACATGCGGACAGCCTACGTGGCAGGCTGGATGGCCTATGCGTCAGACTGTGACGCGAGACACCGCCAGCGGCGCGTGCCGGATGGTCTGGTGGCCGGGTGCAACCGTGCGAGGAGGATCTGGTGGAAAACGACGTACTGCGTCAGGCTCCGCTGTTCAGCGCTCTGGACGACGAAGCGGCCTCGGCGCTGCGAGCGTCGATGACCCAGACCAGGATCCGCCGCGGCGAGGTGCTGTTCCGCGAGGGCGACTCCGGCGACCGGCTGTTCGTCGTCTCCGACGGCAAGGTCAAGCTCGGCCGCACCTCCAGCGACGGGCGCGAGAACCTGCTGGCGATCCTCGGCCCCGGCCAGATGTTCGGTGAGCTGTCGCTGTTCGACCCCGGTCCCCGCTCGGCCACGGTCACCGCGGTCACCGACGTCACGATGCTGGTGCTCAGCCACGACGAGATGGTGCGCTGGCTCAGCGGCCGCCCCGAGGTCGCCCGCGGGTTGCTGTCGCAGCTGGCCGGCCGGCTGCGCCGGGC
>JALZDI010000266.1 GCA_030862655.1 Actinomycetota bacterium
CCCGAGGGGACACCGGCTCGTTGTGCGTGCGGCTCGGGCTGCGCGAGCCCGAGCGCTGCGGCCCGAAGATCAGGCGTTCTTGATCGCGGAGACCTCGAACTCCAGGGTGATCTTGTCGCTGACCAGGACGCCGCCGGTCTCGAGCGCGGCGTTCCAGGTGATGCCCCAGTCCTTGCGGTTGATGACCACGGAGCCCTCGAAGCCCGCGCGCTGGTTGCCGAACGGGTCGGTGGCGGTGCCCTGGTACTCGAACGGGACCGCGACCTGCTTCGCCACGCCCTTGATCGTCAGGTCGCCGACGACCTCAACGGTGGTGTCGTCGAGCTGGCGGACGCCGGTGGACTCGAAGGTGATCTTCGGGTGGTTCTCGATGTCGAGGAAGTCGTTGGTCCGCAGGTGGCCGTCGCGGTCGGCGTTGCGGGTGTCGATGCTGTCGACGTTGATCTCGAGCTTGGTCCAGGACTTGCTCAGGTCGTCGTCGATGTGGGCCGACCCCTCGAACTTGTTGAACGCACCGCGCACCTTGGTGACCATCGCGTGCCGGGCGACGAAGCCGATGCGGGTGTGCGTGTGGTCCAGCGTGTAGTCCCCGGCCAGCTGCGAGAGGTTGTTGAGGGTCGTGGTGGTCATGCCCATCTCCTTCGGGACGATTTGATTTATCTTTCAATTACTATGCCAGGAACACAGTTGATCTGTCAACTATTCCCTGACCAGCGTTGGGGTACGACGGACCGTCAGCCCTCGACGACGTCGGTGGGGGCGCCGTGCACGGCGGGGATCTCGCCGAACCGGCCGCCCTGGAAGTCCTCGAACGCCCGGATGACCTCGGCCTTGGTGTTCATCACGAACGGGCCGGCCCAGGCCACCGGCTCGCGGATCGGCTGACCGCCGAGCACCAGCACCTCCAGTGACGGCGAGCGGCTCTCCTGTCCCGCGGCGGCGGTGACCGAGACCACCTCGCCGGCGCCGAGCACGGCCAGCTGGCCGGTGGTGACCGGCCGGTTCTCGGCGCCGACCATGCCGTTGCCGGACAGGACGTAGACCAAAGCGTTGAAGTCGGCGCGCCACGGCATCTCGAGGCTCGCGGTGGGCGCGAGGGTGGCGTGCACCATCGTCATCGGCGTGGACGTCGAGCCGGGACCGCTGTGCCCGTCGACCTCGCCGGCGATGATCCGCACCAGCGAGCCCGCGTCGGGGCTGCTGAGCAGCCGCACGTCGCCGCCGCGCAGGTCCTGGTAGCGGGGGGTGGACAGCTTCTTCTCCCGCGGCAGGTTCACCCACAGCTGGATGCCGTGGAACAGACCGCCGGTGGCCACCAGCCACTCCGGCGGCTTCTCGATGTGCAGGATCCCTGCACCCGCGGTCATCCACTGGGTGTCGCCGTTGGTGATGGTGCCGCCGCCACCGTGGTTGTCGTTGTGGTCGAAGACGCCGTCGAGCATGTACGTGACGGTCTCGAAGCCCCGGTGCGGGTGCCACGAGGTGCCCTTCGGCTCCCCCGGCGCGTACTCCACCTCGCCCATCTGGTCCATGTGGATGAAGGGGTCGAGCAGCGACAGGTCGACGCCGGCGAACGCGCGCCGAACCGGGAACCCCTCGCCCTCGAAGCCGCGCGGAGCGGTGACCACGTCGGCCACCGGGCGGCGGCTCGCGAGCGGCGAGACGGGTCCGATGCGCGGCAGCGCGGTGAGGTCGTCAACGGTGACTGCGGGCATGGCGGTCCTCCTTCGGGGACGTCGTACCCCTCTCAACGCTAGTTGAAGGCTCAACATTCCGTCGAGGCCGTTAGGGTCGGCGCCATGAGCGAGACGGAGCGCTACGACGCGGTCATCGTCGGCGGCGGCCACAACGGGCTGGTGGCCGCGGCCTACCTGGCCCGCGCGGGGCTGAGCACCCTGCTGCTGGAGCGGCTCGACCACGTCGGCGGGGCGGCGGTGAGCGAGCGGCCGTTCGCCGGGATGGACGCGCGGCTGTCGCGCTACTCCTACCTGGTCAGCCTGCTGCCGCAGCGGCTGGTCGACGACCTGGGTCTCGAGCTGGAGCTGCGGTCGCGCGGCACCGCGTCGTACACGCCGGTGCAGCGGGAGGGGCGCGACACCGGGCTGCTGGTCGAGCACGACGAGGGTGAGGTGACACGGGCGTCGTTTCGCGAGCTGACCGGCGGCGACCGGGAGTACGAGGCGTGGCGGGAGTTCTACGCCGCGGTCGGTGGGTTCGCCACGCAGCTGGCGCCGACGCTGATGGAGCCGCTGCCGAGTGCTGCCGAGCTGCGGCGCGCGGCCGGCCCGATCTGGGAGGAGCTGGTCGAGCGGCCGCTCGGGGAGGGTCTCGAGGCGCGCTTCGACGACGACACCGTGCGCGGCGTGGTGCTCACCGACGGGCTGATCGGCACCTTCGCCGAGGCCCACGACACCTCGCTGGCGCAGAACCGCTGCTTCCTCTACCACCTCGTCGGCAACGGCACGGGCGAGTGGCGGGTGCCGGTCGGCGGCATGGGCGCGGTCACGACCGCGCTGGCGCACGCGGCGGAGAAGGCAGGCGCCACGCTGCGGACCGGGTGTGCGGTGACGTCGGTGTCGGCGGACGGGCGGTCCGCCGAGGTCGAGTTCTCCGACTCCGACGGCGGGACGCGGCGGGTGGCCGCGCGCTGGGTGCTGTCGGGGGTGGCACCGCACGTGCTGGCGCAGCTGCAGGACAAGCAGCCGCCGACGAAGCCAGAGGGCGCGCAGCTGAAGATCAACCTGCTGGCCAAGCGGCTCCCCCGGCTGCGCAGCGGCATCGACCCTGCGGTGGCGTTCGCCGGCACGTTGCACGTCGCGGAGGGGTACGCCGAGCTGCAGCAGGCCTACGCCGAGGCCGCGTCCGGAGTGCTCCCGGCCATGCCGCCGGGCGAGCTGTACTGCCACTCCCTCACCGACCCGTCGATCCTCGGGACCGACCTGGCAACGCAGGAGTATCACACGCTGACCTACTTCGGGCTGCACATGCCGGCGCGGCTGTTCGAGGGTCCCGAGGGCGGTGCCGTGCGCGACTCGGCGGTGCGACGTGCGCTGGACGCGCTGAACGCGCACCTGGAGGAACCGCTCGAGGAGTGCTTGGCCCTGGACCGCGAGGGACGGCCGTGCCTCGAGGCCAAGACGCCTCAGGACATCGAGGCCTCGCTCGGTATGCCGGGCGGGCACATCTTCCACGGCGACCTGGCGTGGCCGTGGCTGTCGGAGTCGGAGGATGCCGGCGGTGCCGACCCGGCGCGTGCGTGGGGTGTCGCGACCGACACCGCGAACGTGCTGATCTGCGGCAGCGGCGCCGTACGCGGCGGGGCTGTCAGTGGGCTGGGTGGTCACAACGCCGCGATGGCGGTGCTTCAGGATCGGTAGTCGTTTCGGTCGGCCCGCTTCGCGGCGTCCCCCGGCGGTTAGCTGGCCCAGGGTCTGGGCACACCGGACCCGAACGGTCCCGCCCTCGTGCCTGGGGGCTGCGTGTCGAACGTGAGCTGGGTGACCGCTCGTCGTACGACCGGCTCGGGGTCGGGGATCTCGACCCCATCGGGACGATGGTGCACCAGTCGCAGACCGTCAGTGGTCTCCTCGCGGGCGACGGTGAAGCCGCCCTCGTGCAC
>JALZDI010000267.1 GCA_030862655.1 Actinomycetota bacterium
AGGCTCGACTCCCTGCGCCGGTGCTAACCGGATCAGGTTCGAGGGTCTGCGTCGTTTCGCACTCTCAGCGCCGTCGCCGGCGCTCCCCTGTCGTTTGCACGGCCAGGCTACTACGCGCCCGACCGCTGCCACACCGCCCGCTACACCCTGCGCGTGCGGCCCCGCGGACGCAGCCGGGTGGTGGGCATCTCCGGCGCCGGCAGCGGCTCGCCGGCGAAGCCGTGCACGACGCCGAAGCGGTCGTCGCGGCCGGCATCGAGCCCGGCCATCCACTGCTCCCGGGCCTCGACGACCTCCTCGTGCGTGCGGCCGATGAAGTTCCACCACATCACCAGCTGCTCCTCGAACGGCTCGCCGCCGAGCAGCATCAGCCGCCCCTCCCCGGCGGCGGACATCTCCAGCTCGTCGCGGTGCCGGCCGACGTACAGCATCTGCCCGCGGTCGAGCGCCTCGCCCGCCACGGTGACGGGGCCGTCGACGACGAGCACGGCGTACTCGTGCTCGGGCGTCAGCGGCACCCGCACCGGTGCGCCCGGCCGCAGCGAGACCTCGGCCCCCACCAGCGGGGTGAACGAGTACGCCGGGGAGCGGACCCCGGCCAGCTCTCCGACCAGCACGGTCGCCCGGGCGCCGCCGAGGTCGGCCACCGGCAGGTCGCGGTGCTGGGCGAACGCCGCAGCCGCCGTACGCCGGTCGGGGTCCGGCAGCGCCACCCACAGCTGCACGCCGTGCAGGACCGGGTCGTGGTCGCCCGGCGACTCCTCGGAGTGGGCGATCCCCTCGCCGGCGGTCATGAGGTTGAGCTCGCCGGGACGCACCCGCGCCTCCGAGCCCACGCTGTCGCGGTGCAGGACCTCGCCGTCGAACAGCCAGCTGACGGTCTGCAGGCCGGTGTGCGGGTGCGGCGGCACCCACATGCCCTGCTGGTCGCGGACGTCGTCGGGGCCGTAGTGGTCGACGAAGCACCAGGCGCCCACCATCCGGCGCTCCTTGTGCGGCAGCAGCCGGCGCACCTGGGTGGTCTTGCCCAGCCACACCTTGCGCGGCTCCAGCATCTCGGTGACCGCCTCGCCGGGCGTCTGGGCGCCGCAGGCGGACTCCCGCGGCCGGGTCTCCAGGTTGCTCATGGTCCGAATCTACGGCCGGCCGCGTCGAGTGGCGCGTTCCGTAGGGACAGTCAGGGCGGCCGGGCTCCGCAACGCGCCACTCGATGAGACTCGACGAGGTGGCTAGCCTGAACCAGGTGAGCGACTCCCCCGAACCGCAAACCCCGCCCGAGGCCGTCGAGCTGGCCCACCAGATGTTCGACCTGGCCCGCGCCGGCGAGACCTCGGAGCTGACCGGCTACGTGGACCGGGGCGCCCCGGTGAACATGACCGACGCCGACGGCAACACGCTGCTGATGACGGCGGCCTACCACGGGCACGCCGAGCTGGTCACCGACCTGGCCGAGCGCGGCGCCGACGTCGACGCGCTCAACGACCGCGGCCAGTCGCCGCTGGCCGGCGCGGTGTTCAAGGGCGAGGACGCGGTCGTGCATGCGCTGGTGGAGGCCGGGGCGGACCCGCACAGGGGCTCGCCGTCCGCCCTGGAGTGCGCGCACTTCCTCGAGCGCGCCGAGCTGGCAGAGCTGATGCAGGCCCACGAGCGGGACCGGCGGTGAGCACGCCCACCCGGGCCACGACCACGCGGGCGTGGCGGCGCCACGAGGAGGCGGTCGAGCGGCTGCTGGCCAGCTACCGCTCGATCCCGGCCGACGCACCGGTGCGGCTGGCCAAGCGCACGTCCAACCTGTTCCGGGCACGCTCCGAGACCGACGTGCCCGGTCTCGACGTGGACGGCCTCGACGGCGTGCTGTCGGTCGACCCGGACACCTGGAGCGCCGACGTGCAGGGCATGTGCACCTACGAGGACCTGGTCGCCGCCACCCTTCCGCACGGGCTGATGCCGTACGTCGTGCCGCAGCTGCGCACGATCACTCTCGGCGGAGCGGTCACCGGTCTGGGCATCGAGTCGACGTCGTTCCGCGACGGGCTACCGCACGAGTCGGTGCTGGAGATGGACGTGCTCACCGGCGACGGCCGGCTGCTGACGGTGCGACCGGGCCGGCACGACGACCTGCTGCGCGGGTTCCCCAACTCCTACGGCACGCTGGGCTACGCGACCCGGCTGCGGATCGAGCTCGCGCCGGTCTCGCCGTACGTTTCGCTGCGGCACGTGCGCTTCGGCGACCCCGAGTCGCTGGCCGCGGCAGTGGCCCGCGTCGTCGCCGACCGGATGTGGGACGGCGAGCCGGTGCACTTCCTCGACGGCGTCATGTTCGCCACCGACGAGCTCTACCTGACGCTGGGGCGCTGGAGCGACGAGGCCGAGGAGACCAGCGACTACACCGGGCAGCAGGTCTTCTACCGCTCCCTGCGCGAACGCGAGCGCGACACGCTGACCGCGCACGACTACCTGTGGCGATGGGACACCGACTGGTTCTGGTGCTCGCGCGCATTCGCCGCGCAGCACCCGCTCGTGCGCCGGGTGTGGCCGCGGCGTTGGCGTCGCAGCGACGTCTACCACCGGCTGGTCCGGCTCGAGGACCGCTACCAGGTTGCGGCACGCGTCGACCGGGCGCGCGGACGGCGGCCGCGCGAGCGGGTCATCCAGGACGTCGAGGTGCCGGTGGAGCAGACCGCGGGGTTCCTGCGCTGGTTCGCCGAGCACGTGGGCATGTCGCCGGTGTGGCTGTGCCCGCTTCGGCTTCGGCCGGAGGGTGGACCGCTGGGCACGCTCACCCCGGACGAGCGGCCGTGGCCGCTGTACCCGCTGCAGGCGGGCCAGGTCTACGTCAACGTCGGCTTCTGGGGCACCGTGCCGATCGCGCCCGGCGAGAGCGACGGCGACGTGAACCGCCGCATCGAGGCCACGCTGTTCGACCTCGGCGGGCACAAGTCGCTGTACTCCGACGCCTACTACGACGAGGACACCTTCCACCATGCCTACGGCGGCGAGGCGTACGCAGACCTCAAGCAGCGCTACGACCCCGGCGGCCGGCTGCTGGACCTCTACGCCAAGGCCGTCGGCCGCCGCTGAGCCCAAACGGCGAGACTTTCCGCGGCGGACCGCAATAGTCTGGACCCGTGAGCCAAAGCACCCATGACCCCGCTGCAACAGTTCACCGCCCGGACCGGCCGATGACGCTCGCCGAGGTGCTGGAGACCCTGAGCGCGCCGCCGACGGACTTCCGCTTCACCGCCTACGACGGCAGCAGCTCCGGCCCGGCCGATGCCTCCGTGCACCTGCACCTGCGCACACCGCGGGGGGCCGCCTACCTCGCGACCGCGCCGGGCTCGCTGGGCCTGGCCCGCGCCTACATCGGCGGCGACCTCGAGATCAGCGGTGTCCATCCCGGCGACCCGTATGCCGCGTTGCGGGTGCTGGGCGAGTCACTGACCTGGCGCCGTCCTCGCCCGGCGGAGATGCGCAGCGTCGCCGCCGCGATCGGCGTACGCCATCTCCTCCCGCCGCCCGCCCCGCCGGCGCAGGAGGCCGCACCCGAGTGGCGTCGGATGCTCTCCGGCACCACGCACTCTCGTCAGCGTGACGCCAGTGCGATCTCGCA
>JALZDI010000268.1 GCA_030862655.1 Actinomycetota bacterium
ACTACGACGTGTACGAGACCGCGGACGGGCGGCACATGACGCTCGGTGCGCTGGAGCCGCGGTTCTACCAGCAGTTCGTGGAGCGCTTCGGCGTGGACGGCCTGCCCGACCGCGACGACCCGGCAGGCTGGCCGGAGCTTCGCCGCCTGATCGCCCGGCGCTTCGCCGAGCGCACCCAGGCGGAGTGGACCGAGGTCTACGAGGGCACCGACGCCTGCGTCTCGCCGGTGCTCACGTTCGACGAGGCGGCGAAGAGCCCGCACCTCAGCGCCCGGCGGACCTACGTGGAGCACCTCGGCGTCGTCCAGCCCGCGCCCGCCCCGCGATTCTCCCGGACCCCCACGGCGCTGACCACGTCGGCCGACGGGGCCGCGGGCCTGCACACCGTCGAGGTCCTGCGCGACTGGGGCGTCGACGACGCCGACGCACTGCTGGACGCCGGGGCGGTGGTCCAGGCCCGACATGACTGACGGCCAGCGCAGGTGCCGCCGGGGCGCGGCCGTGCTCCTGCTCGCGATGCTCCCGGTCGCCGGATGCATCGACGACAGCTCCGCGCCGCCGGAGCCGCAGGCGAGCGCGCCGCTGAGCCCGACGCCGCAGATCCGGCTCGGCGACGTGTCCGTCGGCAGCAGCGCGCTGGCCGAGGGCGCGGGCCTCTACGTCTGCGGCGACACGGTCGTCGCCTCGGCACCGGCGGGCGGCATCCCCGGGAACTCGTTCGCGGTGTTCGACGCGGACACCGGCTTCGGAGAGATCACCGACGTGGAGCTGCCCCAGGGGATGCGGCCCAACGCCCGCTGGCTGCTCACCACCCAGTGCGTCGACTCGGAGCGGACTCCTGGGCCGCCCTTCCTGTCGGTGGCCTACCAGGAGATGCCGCTGGCCCCCGAGGGCAGCGCCACAGGCATCCGGGCGGCGTACTCGCTGGAGGGCGAGCAGCTGTGGATGCGCCGCGACCTCAACCAGCCGGCCGTGGTCGTCGACGACGTACTGGTCGTGGGCCCGTCGGCCGACCAGCCGGAGAGCGCGGTCGACCTGCGCACCGGCAGGACCGTCGCGACGTTCGACCCCGCGGTGCAGACCCGCACGGTCGTGTCCGGCAACCGCATGGTGGTCCGCCCGCTGACCGGGCCGCCGGTGCTCACGACGCTGACCGGGGAGCGGATCGCGACCCTGCAGGAGGCCTCCTCGTTCAGCGCCGACGGCGACCTGCTGTTCGCCAGCACGCCGGCGGCGCTTCCCGACGCCGACCAGGACGGTGAGCCGGACGCCCCGGAGGAGCCCGACGGGCTCACCGACGCCAGCCCGTCGCCGTCGCCGACGCCGTCGGCCTCCCCGCCCCCGGGGTCCGGTCTGTTCCAGGGTGAGGTCGCGGCGTACTCGCTGCGCACCGGCAGGCTCGGCTGGCGGCTCGCGGTCGCGCCCGACCCGCTCGGCGTCCCCACGGTGGGGCCCGCGACCGGTGTGGTGGTCGTGGTCGACGTGGCCGGGGTCGCGCATGGCGTCGACCCCGAGAGCGGCCGGCGGATGTGGCAGACGCCGACCGAGCTGGACAACCCACGCGTCAGCGCCGCCTCGGGGGTCGTGCTGTTCGACAAGCAGGACGAGCCCGACCAGGTGCTGCTCGACGCGCGTTCCGGCCGGCGGCTGGCCGAGCAGGAGGAACCGATCGTCGACCTCGACGAGGTCGGGGCGCTGCAGATCATCGACGGCGTGCCCCGGCTGGTGCCCAGCGCGCGGCTGCGGCGGCCGGCGTCCGAGGGCCCGGTCAGCCTGGACAGGCTCATCAGCATGGCCGAGATCACCTAGATGTTGCCTTGACCACTGTGACACAACCGGTGTCACAATCAGGTCAACCCCTGGGCACCCGAGGCTAGGAACCCGCATGAGCGCTCCGACCGAAGCATTTGTGTACGACGCGATCCGCACTCCCCGCGGGCGCGGGAAGAAGACCGGGTCGCTGCACGAGGTGAAGCCCGTGCAGATGGTCGTCGGTCTGCTCGACGAGATGCGCAGCCGCCTCCCCGACCTCGACCCGGCCGCGGTCGACGACGTCGTGCTGGGCTGCGTCACGCCGATCGGCGACCAGGGTGCCGACATCGCCAAGACCGCCGCGATCGCCGCCGGCATGCCGGACACCACCGGCGGCGTGCAGCTCAACCGGTTCTGCGCCTCCGGGCTCGAGGCGGTCAACCAGGCGGCGCAGCGGGTGCGCTCGGGCTGGGAGGACCTGATCTTCGCCGGCGGGGTGGAGTCGATGTCGCGGGTGCCGATGGGCAGCGACGGCGGCGCGTGGGCGATGGACCCCGAGACCGCGTTCACCGCCGGCTTCGTGCCGCAGGGCATCGGCGCCGACCTGATCGCCACCATGGGCGGCTGGAGCCGCACCGACGTCGACGCCTACGCCGCCGAGTCGCAGGCACGCGCGGCCAAGGCCGAGGCCAACGGCTACTTCGCCCGCTCGCTGGTGCCGGTCCGCGACCGCAACGGGCTGACGATCCTCGACCACGACGAGTTCATCCGGCCGGGCACCACCGTGGAGTCGCTGGCGGGCCTGAAGCCCTCGTTCGACGTGATCGGCGACATCGGCGGCTTCGACGCGGTGGCGCTGGAGAGGTACCACTGGGTCGAGAGGATCGACCACGTGCACCACGCCGGCAACTCCTCCGGCATCGTCGACGGTGCCTCGTTGGTCGCCGTGGGGTCGGAGGAGGCGGGACGGCGCTACGGCATGAAGCCGCGTGCCCGGGTCGTCTCCACCGCGGTGTCGGGCGCCGACCCGCTGATCATGCTCACCGGTCCCGCCCCGGCCGCGCGCAAGGCGCTGGCCAAGGCCGGCCTCGGCGTCGACGACATCGACCTGTTCGAGATGAACGAGGCGTTCGCAGCCGTCGTACTCCGCTTCATGCAGGACCTCGACCTGCCGCACGAGAAGGTCAACGTCAACGGCGGCGCGATCGCGATGGGACATCCGCTCGGCGCCACCGGCGCGATGATCCTCGGCACGCTCGTCGACGAGCTCGACCGGCGCGACCTGCGCTACGGCCTGGCGACGCTGTGCGTCGGCGGCGGCATGGGTGTCGCCACCATCGTCGAACGGCTCTGACCGACCGCCCGGACCGCATCCCCGCCCACGTCTTGGACAGGACACCAGCGTTATGACTGAGCAGACCACCACGAGCGCGATCCGGTACGAGCGCGGCGACGACGGCATCGTCGTGCTGACCATCGACGACCCGGAGGCCAGCGCCAACACGATGAACGAGCGCTACCTGCAGGCGATGGGCGAGACCATCGACCGGCTGGAGCAGGAGCGGGAGAGCGGCGACATCGCCGGTGTCGTCGTGACCAGCGCGAAGAAGACCTTCTTCGCCGGCGGCAACCTGGACAAGATGATCCAGACCACGCCCGAGGACGCCCCGCAGGTGTTCGAGACCGCGCAGACCATCAAGGCGCAGCTGCGCCGGCTGGAGCGGCTCGGTGTACCGGTGGCCGCCGCGATCAACGGCGCCGCGCTCGGTGGCGGTCTGGAGATCGCGCTGGCCTGCCACCACCGCGTCGTCGCCGACGACCCCCGGGTCCAGCTGGGACTGCCGGAGGTCACGCTCG
>JALZDI010000269.1 GCA_030862655.1 Actinomycetota bacterium
CAGCTCGGCGACCCGGTCGGCCGCGCGCCGCGGCAGCGACGGGTCGACGCCGCGCTCGAACCGCTTGGACGCCTCCGACGGCAGCCGGTGCCGGCGGGCGGTGCGGCCGATCGACACCGGGTCGAAGTTGGCCGCCTCGATCACGATGTCGGTGGTGCTGCCGCTGATCTCGGTGGTGGCCCCGCCCATCACGCCGGCCAGGCCGATCGGCCCGCGGTCGTCGGTGATGAGCAGGTCCTCGGGGTGCAGCGCGCGGTCGACGTCGTCGAGCGTGGTGAGGTGCTCGCCCGCCTGTGCCCGCCGTACGCCGATCGTGCCCGCCAGCGCGGCCCGGTCGTAGGCGTGGATCGGCTGTCCGAGCTCGAGCATCACGTAGTTGGTGACGTCGACGGCCAGCGAGATCGGCCGCATGCCGGCGAGCTGCACGCGGCGGGCCAGCCAGCGCGGGCTGGGGGCCGCGGGGTCGAGGCCGGTGACGGTGCGGGTGACGAACACCGGGCACCCCGACGGGTCGTCGACCGCGACCGGGTAGCTGGGCTCGTCCTCCTCGCTCACCGGCGCGAGCGCGGGGTCGGTGAACGCCACGTCGTAGGCGATCGCGGCCTCGCGGGCGACCCCGCGCACCGACAGCGCGTAGGCACGGTCGGGGTTGATCTCGAACTCGATCACGTCGTCGCGCAGGTGCAGCAGCGGCACCGCGTCGTCGCCCGGCGCACCGGCGCCCGGCTCCAGCACGATGATGCCGGTGTGGTCGTCACCGAGCCCGAGCTCGCGCGCCGAGCAGATCATGCCGTCGGAGACGTGACCGTAGGTCTTGCGGGCCGAGATCGCGAACCCGCCGGGCAGGTGGGCGCCGGGCAGCGCCACCACCACGAGGTCGCCGGCGGCGAAGTTGTGCGCCCCGCAGACGATGCCGCGCGGCTCGCCGTCGTCGTTGTGCGCACCGACGTCGACCCGGCACCAGCGGATCGTCTTGCCGTTCTTGTGCTCCTCGGAGGCGAAGTCGACCACCCGGCCGACCACCAGCGGCCCGGTGACGTCGGTGCCCGGCGCGTCCAGCGCCTCCAGCTTCAGCCCCAGCGCGGTCAGCCGGCCGGCGAGGTCGTCGACGGCCACGTCGGCGGGCAGCTGCACGTGCTCGCGCAGCCACGACACGGGCACCCGCATCAGATCTCCATCCCGAACGGCAGGCTGAACCGCACGTCGCCCTCGACCAGGTCCCGCATGTCGGCGATGCCGTGCCGGAACATCAGGGTGCGCTCCAGCCCCATCCCGAACGCGAAGCCGGACCAGCGCTGCGGGTCGACCCCGCAGGCCACAAGCACGCGAGGGTTGACCACGCCGCAACCGCCCCACTCGATCCAGCCCTCGCCCTTGCAGGTGCGGCACGACTCCACCGCGGGCGGGGTGTTGCGGCACACGAAGCACACCAGGTCGACCTCGGCACTGGGCTCGGTGAACGGGAAGTACGACGGGCGGAACCTGGTGGTGATGCCCTCCCCGAACATCGCCTCGGCGAAGTGGTCCAACGTGCCCTTCAGGTGTGCCATCGACAGCCCCTCGTCGATGGCCAGCCCCTCGACCTGGTGGAACACCGGCGTGTGCGTCGCGTCGAGCTCGTCGGTGCGGAACGTGCGCCCGGGACAGATCACGTAGATCGGCGGCTCCCGGTCGAGCATGGTGCGGGCCTGCACCGGCGAGGTGTGCGTGCGCAGCACCAGGCCGCTGTCGGCCGGCTCCAGCCAGAACGTGTCCTGCATGGTGCGGGCCGGGTGGTCCGGTCCGAGGTTGAGCGCGTCGAAGTTCAGCCACTCGGCCTCGACCTCCGGTCCTTCCGCGACCTCCCAGCCCATCGCGACGAACACGTCCGCGACCCGCTCGGACACCGTGGTCAGCGGATGCCGCGCCCCCCGCGGGTCACGGTCGGTGGGCAGCGTGACGTCGACGGCCTCCTCGGTGAGGATGCGCCGCTCCTGCTCCTCCTCGAGCTCCTCGGTGCGTACGGCGAGCGCCTGCGCCACCGCCTTGCGCGCCCGCCCGACCCGTAGCCCGGCGTCTTTGCGGGCCTGCGGCGGCAGCGCACCGATCTCGCGGTTGGCCTGTGCCAGCGGCGAACGGTCGCCCACGTGGTCGAGTCGCACCTCCTTCAGCCGCGACAGGTCGGTGGCAGCGGCGATCGCGTCCAGCGCCTCCCGCCGCATCCGGTCGACCTCGTCGGCGTGCAGCGGCGTCACCTCGACAGGGTCGAAGTCGGTGTTGGGCCCGGACATGGACCCAGAGTCTAGGAACCCGCGGGCACCGGGCGCGAACCGGTCGTCCGGTCAGTCCACGGCCTCGGGCCGGCCGACGGGCAGGCTGAACCGCAGCCGGGCGCCCCCGCTCTCCGCCGACTCGACCCACACCGACCCACCGTGGGCCTGCACCAGACCGCGGACGATGAACAGCCCGAGGCCGGTGCCGGTGCGGCTGCCGTGCCGCCAGAACTTCGCGAACACCCGCTCGCGCTCGTCCTCGGGGATGCCGGGCCCCTCGTCCTGCACCCAGATGTCGACGTCGTGGTCGGAGCCCGCCCCGATCCCCAGCTCGACCGCCCCGTCGCCGTGCCGGATCGCGTTGTCGAGCAGGTTGATCAGCACCTGCGCCAGCTTGTCCGGGTCCACCCAGATCTCGGGGACCGACGTGGTGTGCACGGTGACGGTGCGGGACTCCCCCGCGGAGTAGCGGTCGACGATCCGCTGGGTCTCCTTGACGATGTCCACCGGCTGGCGGCGCAGCTGCAGCCGGCCGGAGTCGATGCGGGCGACGTCGAGCAGCTCACCGATCAGCCGGGTGAGCCGGTCGGCGTCGGCGTCGACGGTCTCCAGCATGAGCCGGCGCTGCGACTCGCTGAAGCGCTCCCACTTGGCCAGCAGGGTCGAGGTGAAGCCCTTCACCCCGGTCAGCGGCGAGCGCAGCTCGTGCGCGACGGTGGCGACCAGGTCCGAGCGCGAGCGGTCGGCGCGCCGGCGCACCCCCGCGTCGCGCAGCGCGAGCACCAGCGACGTCACCGGGCCGCAGGGGCGGTCGCGCACGAGGTTGCCGGTGACCAGCACCTCGTTGCCGCGCAGGTCGAACCAGGCGCTCTCCACCAGCCGGGAGCGCGTCTGCAGGCCCTGGTAGGGGCGGATGCACTCCCACCACTCGCGGCCCTCCTCGTCACGCAGGCCGAGGCTCTCGCCGACGTGCTTGCCGACGAGGTCGTCGGCCCGGGTGCGCAGCAGGCGCTCCGCCGCGGGGTTGACCACCGTGACGATGGCATCGGCGTCCGCGATCACCAGCCCGTCGGGCAGATCGTCGTACGCGGTTGCCACGGTCAGAAACCTACCGCTCCGGGGGCGTACCCGGGCAAGCGATCTCACCGTTGGGCGCGCGCGGACGCGTAAAGACAGACCGCGGCGGCGGTGGCCAGGTTGAGGCTCTCGGCCCGTCCGTAGATCGGCACCCTCACCACCTGGTCGGCCAGCGCGGCCGTCTCCGGGGGCAGGCCCCAGGCCTCGTTGCCGAACATCCACGCGGTCGGCGCGGCCAGCAGGTCCCCCGCCTCGTGCAGGTCGGTGTCGCCGCTGGCG
>JALZDI010000050.1 GCA_030862655.1 Actinomycetota bacterium
GGGCGGTCCTCGAGCCCTGGTGCCCGGTGCCGTTCGTGGCCTGGCCGGGGCCCGGTCTACCCGGCTGGGCCGGCGCCCTCGACCTCGTCGTCGTCCTCGCCCCGGGCGGGGGCGACTCCGGCACCGCGTCGGCCTGTGCGGAGGCGGTGCGCCGAGGCTGCGGGCTGATCGCGGCCTGTCCGCCGCACTCGATGCTGGCCGAGCACGCCCAGGGCCGCTACAGCATCGTGCTGCCCACGCACACCGACGACGCGCTGGCCGCCGCGGTCGTGGTGCTGCGGGCCCTGCACCACATCGGGTTGGGCCCGGAGATCAACCCTGAGTCGGTGGCCACCGCCCTCGACGACGTCGCGATCGCCTGCAGCCCGACCCGCGACATCGGCGGCAACCCGGCCAAGGACCTCGCGCTGGAGCTGGCCGACGCCGTGCCGCTGGTGTGGGGCGGGTCGGTGCTCGCCGCCCGCGCCGGACGCCGGGTCGCCGAGGCGCTGCGGCGGCGATCGGGACGCCCCGCCCTGGCCGCGGACGCCGAGCACCTGCAGCCGGTGCTCGCCACCGCCGCGCGGCACGACGTGTTCGCCGACCCCTACGCCGACCCGACACCCGCGGCCCGCCCGGCCCTGGTCGTGCTCGACGACGGGGCGGATGAGCCGGTCATCCGCGAGCAGCGGGGCCGGCTGACCTACGTCGCGCAGAGCCATGGCGTGCGGATCTCCACGGTGGAGGCGACCGAGGGCCCCGGGGTCGCGCGCTACGCCTCGCTGCTGGGCACCGGCAGCTACGCGGCGGTCTACCTCTCCGTCGGTCTCGGCCGCACCGGCCAGTCGTGAGGCGCGCCATGATCCGGCGGCTGCACAACCCGGTCCGTCGCTACGCGTGGGGGTCGGTCGACGCGATCCCCGCGCTGCTGGGCGTACCGCCGGACGGCGGGCCGCAGGCGGAGCTGTGGCTGGGCGCGCACGAGCGTGCCGCCTCGCGCGTGCTCGCCGGCGAGGAGCGGGTGTCGCTGCTCGACCTGGTGCGCGCCGACCCCGCCCGCGAGCTCGGGCCGTCCTGGGCCGCCGAGGGGCGGCTGCCCTTCCTGGCCAAGGTGCTCGCCACCGCGGAACCGCTGTCGCTGCAGGTGCATCCCGACGCCGCGCTGGCGGCCCGCGGCTACGCCGACGAGGAGGCCCGCCGCGTCGACCGTGACCTCGGCACCCGCAGCTTCCCCGACGCCGTGGCCAAGGTCGAGATGGTGTGGGCGCTGTCGGAGTTCCGGGCGCTGTGCGGGTTCCGGCCAGCCGCGGAGACGGTCGCCTGGCTGGAACGACTCGACGTCGCCGCGCTCAAGCCGACCGCGGAGACGCTGCGCGAGCACGGCGAGACGGCGCTGCACGGCGAGGTGGCGCGCCTGCTGCGACTCGAGCGCCCGGCGGAGGCGGTGGCCACGGTGCGTGCCCGTGCCGACGTGCTCGAGAGCGACCCCCGTTGGGGCGTGTCGGCGCGGGTCGCGGCCGGCCTGGCCACCCGCTACCCCCGCGACCCCGCGGTCTGCCTGGCGCTGCTGCTGCGGCCGGTCGTGCTCGCTGCCGGGGAGGCGATGGAGGTCCGGCCCGGACAGCCGCACAGCTACCTGTCGGGTACGGCCGTCGAGGTGCAGGCCAACTCCGACAACGTGCTGCGCGCCGGCCTCACGACCAAGCACGTCGACGTCGACCTGCTGCTGCGGGCGCTGGACACCACCGCGCCGGACGACGGCACGCGAGCCACGTTCGTCCCGCAGCAGCGGGGCGAGGAGCAGGTGTTCGCCCCGGACACCGACCGGTTCGCGCTCGCCGTACTCCACCGGGCCGAGGGCGGCGCACCCTTGCCGGCCGTGTCCGGGCCGCAGGTTTTCCTCTGTCTCGACGGCGACTTCCGCCTGCAGGAGGACCACGACGACCTGCACCTGGGGCGTGGGCAGGCGGCCTACGTCTCGGCCGCCCACGACGAGGTCCGCGTGCGGGGCGCCGGCACGTTGCTCCGGGTGACCACCGGCAGAAGGGAGCAGCATTCATGAGCACATCGGGCGGCACGAAGGCCGTGGTGGCCGCGCTGCTGGCCAACCTCGGGATCGCCGTCACCAAGTTCGTCGCGTTCGCGCTGACGGGCGCCTCCTCGATGCTGGCCGAGGCGATCCACTCCGTCGCCGACTCCGGGAACCAGGGGCTGCTGCTGCTCGGCGGCCGCCGGGCGAAGCGGCAGGCGACGCCGGAGCACCCGTTCGGCTACGGGCGGGAGCGCTACATCTACGCGTTCATCGTGGCGATCGTGCTGTTCAGCGTCGGTGGCCTGTTCGCGCTCTACGAGGCCTACCACAAGTACGAGGAGGTGCACGCCGGCCTCGAGGACAAGCTGCTCACCGGCGGCCTGGGCTGGGTGCCGATCCTCGTGCTCAGCGTGGCGATCGTGATGGAGTCCTTCTCCTTCCGCACCGCGATCGTCGAGTCCAACCACGTCCGCGGAGGGCAGTCCTGGGTGCAGTTCGTGCGCACCGCCAAGGCTCCCGAGCTGCCGGTGGTGCTGCTGGAGGACCTGGCCGCGCTGCTCGGCCTGATCTTCGCGCTGGTCGGCGTCGGCATGTCGCTCATCACCGGCAACGCCTACTGGGACGTCGCCGGCACGGTCGCGATCGGCGTCCTGCTGGTGACCGTCGCTGTCGTGCTCGCGTTGGAGACCAAGAGCCTGCTGCTCGGCGAGGGCGCGAGCCGCACCTCGGTCCAGCGCATCCGCGCGGCGCTGGAGGCGCAGCCGGAGATCGAGCGGATCATCCACATGAAGACGCTGCACCTGGGTCCGGAGGAGCTGCTGGTGGCGGCCAAGATCGGCGTTCGGCGGACGGACTCCGCCGACGAGGTCGCGGCATGCATCGACGCGGCCGAGGCCCGGATCCGCGACGTGGAGCCGCTGGCGCGGGTCATCTACCTGGAGCCGGACGTCTACCGGCCCTGACCGTCCGGCGGCTCCGCGGGCCGGGCATTAGGCTGGAGAGGTCGCAGTGACCACAGCTGGACCGAGACCCGGACAAGGAACCGCATGGACTACAAGGTTGCAGACCTGTCGTTGGCCGACTTCGGCCGTGTCGAGATCGGCCTGGCCGAGCACGAGATGCCCGGCCTGATGGCCATGCGCGAGCGGTACGGGCCCAGCAAGCCGCTCACCGGTGCACGGATCGCCGGGTCGCTGCACATGACGGTCCAGACCGCGGTGCTCATCGAGACGCTCGTCGACCTCGGCGCCGAGGTTCGCTGGGCCAGCTGCAACATCTTCTCCACCCAGGACCACGCGGCCGCCGCCGTGGTGGTCGGGCGCGACGGCACCGTCGACCGACCTGCCGGCGTCCCGGTGTTCGCCTGGAAGGGCGAGACGCTGGAGGAGTACTGGTGGTGCACCCAGCAGATCCTGGCCTGGCCCGGCGGCGAGCACGCCAACATGATCCTCGACGACGGTGGCGACGCCACCCTGCTGGTGCACCTCGGCGTCGAGTACGAGAAGGCCGGCCAGGCCCCCTCACCGGACTCGACCGACAACGCCGAGTTCCGCGAGGTGCTCAAGGCCCTCAACAGGTCCCTGGAGGAGGACCCCACCCGGTGGACCGGGGTCGCCAACGCGATCAAGGGCGTGACCGAGGAGACCACCACGGGCGTGCACCGGCTGTACGAGATGCAGCGCAAGGGCACGCTGCTGTTCCCCGCGATCAACGTCAACGACTCGGTCACCAAGAGCAAGTTCGACAATCGCTACGGCTGCCGGCACTCGCTCATCGACGGCATCAACCGCGCCACCGACGTGCTCATCGGCGGCAAGGTCGCGGTCGTCGCGGGCTACGGTGACGTGGGCAAGGGCTGCGCCGACTCGCTGCGCGGGCAGGGCGCCCGGGTGATCGTCACCGAGATCGACCCGATCTGCGCGCTGCAGGCGGCGATGGACGGCTACCAGGTGGCCACGCTGGACGAGGTCGTCGACTCCGCCGACATCTTCGTCACCGCCACCGGCTGCTACGACGTCATCACGGCCGAGCACATGAGCCGGATGAAGCACCAGGCGATCGTGGGCAACATCGGGCACTTCGACAACGAGATCGACATGGCCGGCCTGGAGAAGATCGACGGCATCCGGCGCACCAACGTCAAGCCGCAGGTCGACGTGTGGACCTTCCCCGACGGCCACGGCGTGATCGTGCTCAGCGAAGGCCGGCTGCTCAACCTGGGCAACGCCACCGGCCACCCGTCGTTCGTGATGAGCAACTCGTTCACCAACCAGGTTCTCGCCCAGGTCGAGCTGTTCACCCGCACCGACAGCTACCCGACCGGCGTCTACACGCTGCCGAAGAAGCTCGACGAGGAGGTCGCCCGGCTGCACCTGGGTGCACTCGGCGTCTCGCTCACCTCGCTCAGCGACGACCAGGCGGCGTACCTCGGGGTCCCGGTCGAGGGTCCGTACAAGTCAGAGCACTACCGCTACTGACCGAGGACGGGAGGGACCACGACAGGGATGGAAGGCGGCAGGTCGCTGAAGGGCAAGGTGCTGATCGTCGACGACGATGCGGCTCTGGCCGAGATGCTGACGATCGTGCTGCGAAACGAGGGCTTCGAGCCGGTCGTGTGTGCCACCGGTGACCGGGCGCTGCCGATGATGCGTGAGCACCGGCCCGAGCTGGTGCTGCTCGACCTGATGCTTCCGGGCAAGGACGGCATCGACGTGTGCCGCGAGATCCGTGCCGAGTCCGGCGTGCCCATCGTGATGCTCACCGCCAAGAACGACACCGTCGACGTGGTGCTGGGGCTGGAGTCCGGCGCCGACGACTACATCGTCAAGCCGTTCAAGCCCAAGGAGCTGGTGGCCCGCGTCCGCGCCAGGATGCGCCGCTACGACGAGCCGGCACCGGAGACGCTGGAGATCGCCGACCTGTCGATCGACGTGGCCGGGCACACGGTCAAGCGCGACGGCCGGCCGATCAACCTGACGCCGCTGGAGTTCGACCTGCTGGTGTGCCTGGCGCGCAAGCCGTGGCAGGTCTTCAGCCGCGAGGTGCTGCTCGAGCAGGTCTGGGGCTACCGGCACGCCGCCGACACCCGGCTGGTCAACGTGCACGTGCAGCGGCTGCGGGCCAAGGTCGAGACCGACCCCGAGCAGCCGGAGATCGTGCTCACCGTCCGCGGCGTCGGCTACAAGGCCGGACCTTCCTGACGAGGCCGGTGACGCCATGGCGGAGCAGTCGAGCAGGCCGGTACTGGGGGCGCCGCTGCTGGTGCTGCGCTGGCTGGCGGTCCCGGTCCGCCCGTTGCGCTCGGCCTGGCGCCGCTCGCTGCAGGCGCGCGTCGTCATCGGCACGCTGCTGCTGTCGACGCTGGTCGTCGCCCTGGTCGGCTGGATGCTGATGGGCCAGGTGACCACCGGGCTGATCGAGAGCAAGCGGCAGGCGGCGCTGTCGGAGGCGGCCAGCGGCTTCGACACCGCGCAGGACCAGCTCGACGCGGCCGACCCCAACGACTTCGACCCGGGCGCGCTGCTGCAGGACCTGTTCGAGACCCTCAGCAGCCGCGGCGACGCCAGCGGGCTGTACGAGGTGCTGCTCACCGGTCCGGTCAACGCGCCGATCAGCAACATCAGCCCTGCCGGCCAGCTGTCGCTGCCCGGCGTCGATCCCGAGAACATTCCCGACGACCTGATGGAGAGGGTCACCGACGAGCCGGGCACCTGGTGGTCCTACACGCGGATGAGCGACCAGCCGGGCGAGCGCGTGGTGTCTGTGCCCGCGCTGGCGGTGGGCTCGCAGGTGGAGCTGCCCGCCGACGGCGGCACCTACCTGATCTTCTACGTGTTCCCGATGACCGAGCAGCAGCAGACGATCAACGTCGTGCGCAGCGCGATGCTCACCGCCGGGTCGCTGCTGGTGCTGCTGGTGGGCGCTGTGGCCTACCTGGTGATCCGGCAGGTCGTCACCCCGGTCGGGCTGGCCCGGCGGATCGCCGAGCGGCTGGCGGCCGGCCGGCTCGAGGAGCGCATGCACGTCCGCGGTGAGGACGACATCGCCCGGCTGGCCGGCTCGTTCAACCAGATGGCCTCCAGCCTGCAGCGCCAGATCCGTCAATTGGAGGAGCTGTCCCGGGTGCAGCGACGGTTCGTGTCCGATGTCTCGCACGAGCTGCGCACCCCGCTGACCACGGTGCGGATGGCCGCCGACGTGCTGCACGAGGCCCGCGCCGGGTTCGACGGCGCCACGGCGCGGTCGGCCGAGATCCTGCAGGCCGAGCTGGACCGGTTCGAGGCGCTGCTCAACGACCTGCTGGAGATCAGCCGGTTCGACGCGGGCGTGGCCGGTCTCGACCTCGAGGAGGTGGACCTGGTCGAGGTCGGCCGGCAGGTCGCCGACGCGGTGCGCCCGCTGGCGTCCGCGCACGGCAGCGACCTGGTCCTGGCCGAGCCCGGACACCCGTGCGTGGCGCAGGCCGACGTACGCCGGATCGAGCGGATCGTGCGCAACCTGCTCGTGAACGCCATCGAGCACGGCGAGGGGCGCGAGATCGTGGTCACGGTCGCCGGCACCGCCGACGCCGCCGCCATCGCGGTCCGCGACCACGGCGTGGGCCTGCGCGCCGGCGAGGCGACGATGGTCTTCAACCGGTTCTGGCGCGCCGACCCGGCGAGGGCCCGCACCACGGGCGGCACCGGCCTGGGCCTGGCGATCTCGCTGGAGGACGCGCGGCTGCACGGCGGGTGGCTGCAGGCGTGGGGCGAACGCGGTGACGGCGCGCAGTTCCGGCTGACGCTGCCGCGGCTGGCCGGGGAGCCGCTGGAGCACTCGCCGCTGCCGCTGATGCCTCCCGACGCCGGCAGGCACACGGTCGGTCCGTCGGTCGGCACGGCGTACGCACGGATGGACCAGGGGACCTGATGGCACGCGCACATGCTCTGCGACGGGCCGCGGCCGCGGCGACGCTGCTGCCGGCGCTGCTGCTGGCCGCCTGCATGCAGGTGCCCGACAGCGGGGGAGTGCACGCCGGACCGGCGATGAGCTCCGACGACGAGCCGGTGCTGCGCTACGTGCCCAGCGGCCCGCGCCCCGGTGCCGACCCGGTGGCAGTCATCAACGGCTACCTGGACGCGATGCGCGCCTACCCGTCCAACCCCGGTATCGTGCGGCAGTTCCTCACCGACGAGGCGCGTGGCTCCTGGACCCCCGGCGAGGGCACCCAGATCTACCTCGACCGCCCGGACATGGAGCAGGTCGGCCGCGCCACGGTCAGCATCGAGACCGAGCTGCTGGCCACGCTGACCGCCCGCGGCAAGTGGACCACGCTGCAGCCGGCCGAGCGGCGCCTGCAGCAGCAGTTCCGGCTGGAGCGCGACCACGGCGAGTGGCGCATCGCCAACCCCGTCGACGGGCTGCTGGTCCCCGAGTACCACTTCGAACGCTACTACCGCGCCTACTCGCTCTACTTCCTCGACCCCGCGCTGCGGGTGCTGGTGCCGGACCAGGTCTACCTGCCGCAGGGCGACCAGACCGCCACCCTGCTCCTGCGTGGGCTGCTGCAGGGGCCCACCGACTGGCTGCGAGGGGCGGTCGGCTCCTTCCTGCCCGCCACCGACCACGCGGACGTCTCGGTGCCCATCAGCGACGACGGTGTCGCCCAGGTCCAGCTGGGCAGCCGGGCGCGCGGACTGGGGGTTCGCGAGCGCGAGCTGATGGCGGCGCAGCTGACCTGGACGCTGCGTCAGGTCTCCGACGTCGAGGGAGTCCGGGTCAGCGTCAACGGCGCGCTGCTTCCGCTGGAGGGCGACGACACCGTGACCGACGTCGACACCGGCGCCGACTACGACCCGGCCGACTCGGCGGCGGCGAACCAACTTTTCGCACTCCGCGAAGGTCGGGTGGTCGTGGTCGACCCGGTCCGGGAGGTGGCCAAGAACGTCGACGGCCGGTTCGGCAACGGCGACGTCGTGGTGTCCGCGTTCGCCGTCGAGCGCACCGCGCAGACCGTCGCCGCGGTCATTCGCGGTCCGCGGGGCCGCAGCCGGGTGGAGGTGGCCGGCATCGGGTCCGACGAGGCACAGACGTGGTTCGACCGCGGGCGGTCGCTGCTCGGCCTGCAGTGGGACATCCACGGGCTGCTGTGGGCGGTCGACCGAACGCCTGCGGGGTCGCGCATCTACGTGATGCGCGGGGGCCGGTGGGCGCCGGTCCAGCTGCGGGGCGAGGCGCCGCAGGACATCCGGTCGTTCGAGCTGTCTCGTGACGGGCTGCGGCTCGTCGTCGTCGACGGCACCGGTCGATCGTCGCGGCTGCTGGTGGGCCGCGTCCGCCGTCCTCCGGGCGGGGAGCTGGACGTGGCCGTCGACCAGTGGCGTGCGGTCGACCCGGGCCCGTCGCCGGTGAGCGGCTTCGCCGACGCGGCCTGGGCGAGTCCCACCGAGCTGACCGTGGTGGCCGAGGAGATACCCGGGTCGCGGCAGACGTTCACCATGAGTATCGACGGCTCGGTGGTCGAGCCCTCCGCGCTGGTCGACGTCGGCCTCGCCTCGGTGGCCGACGCGCCGGTCGCCGACCTCCCGGCGGTCCTGGAGACCGGGTCCGGCCGGCTGCTGGTGCAGCTGTCGGACCGGTGGACCGACCTGGGGCTGCAGGGAGTGATCCGCCGGCCCGCCTACGTCGAGTGAGCCGTCCACAGCCGCTCTCACCACGGCTGCGGCCGACCCGGCGGGTGCGTCAGGATCGGCGTCGGTGGGCCTGCCGGCGCAGCTGAGCGACGCGTTCGCCGACCTTGTCGTCGGCGGGCGCTGCTCGGGCTGCGGGCTGCCGGGTCGCGTGCTCTGCCCCGGCTGCGCCACCTGGCTGCAGGCGCCGCCGCGGCCG
>JALZDI010000270.1 GCA_030862655.1 Actinomycetota bacterium
GGCGTTCTCGTGGGCGTGGATCGCGACGTCGTCGAAGGCGATGTTGCCGAAGACATGGTCGAAGTGCTGGTGGGTGTTCACCACCCAGCGGACCGGGCTGTGGGGGACGAGCCGGCGCACGTCGTCGCGGACGGCCCGCCCCTGTCCGCGGGTGCCGCGGGTGTCCACGACGAGTACGCCGTCCGCGCCGACCACCACGCCGACGTTGACGTCCCACTCGGGGTAGCGGCGCATCCAGCAGCGGTCGCCGACCTCGGTCCAGTCCTTCGCCACGTCCCGATGATCACATGAGCCGGATCGTGCCGGGGGAGCCAGTAGACTGGCACTCGATCCGACGGAGTGCCAGGAAGAGGAGCACTGGACGTGTCCGACCGCGTGCTCGACGAGCGCAAGCTCGCGGTGCTGCGCGCCATCGTGGAGGACTACGTCTCCACGCAGGAGCCGGTGGGCTCCAAGGCGCTGGTCGAGCGCCACCAGCTCGGCGTCTCGCCGGCGACCGTCCGCAACGACATGGCCGCGCTGGAGGAGGAGGGCTTCATCGCCCAGCCGCACACCAGTGCGGGGCGCATCCCCACCGACAAGGGCTACCGGCTGTTCGTCGACCGGCTCACCGCGGTCAAGCCGCTGACCCCGGCCGAGCGGCGGGCCATCTCCACCTTCCTCGAGGGCGCCGTCGACCTCGACGACGTGGTGCACCGCACCGTCCGGATGCTCGCCCAGCTGACCCGCCAGGTCGCGATCGTGCAGTACCCCACGCTGTCGCGCTCGACGGTGCGACACGTCGAGCTGGTGACGCTCAACCCGAACCGGCTGCTGTTGGTGCTGATCACCAGCAGCGGGCGGGTGGAGCAGCGGGTGCTCACCGCCGAGGTGCCGTTCGACGACGCCGTGCTGGCCGAGCTGCGCAGCCGGCTGCTGGCCGCCGTCCTCGGGCAGCGGCTCGGCACCGCGGCCTCGCGGCTGGACGACCTGGTCGGCACGTTCGCGCCCGAGCATCGTCGCACGGTGGCGGCCGTGGTGGCGACGCTGGTCGAGACGATGTCCGACGAGCGCTCCGACGAGCGGGTGCTGATCGGCGGCACGGCCAACCTCACCCGGTTCGGGGACGACTTCGAGCGCTCGGTCAAGCCGATGCTCGAGGCGCTCGAGGAGCACGTCGTCCTGCTCAAGCTGCTCGGTGAGGCGACCAGCCCCAGCACGCTGACCGTGCGCATCGGGCACGAGCAGCCCTACCAGGAGCTGGCCAGCACCAGCGTGGTCGCGACCGGCTACGGGCCCGGCGACGACGTGCTGGCCACACTGGGTATCGTCGGACCCACCCGGATGGACTACCCCGGCAGCATGGCTGCGGTCCGGGCCGTCGCCCGATACGTCAGCCGCATCCTGGCCGAGTCCTAGGTCGTCCGCCGCCTCGGCGTATCCCGCCCGACGAACAGCAGCCCGCAAGAATCCGCAGACCAATGGCCAGGAGTATGAGTCAGGACTACTACGAGATCCTCGGAGTCGAGCGCGACGCGAGCCCGGAGGAGATCAAGAAGGCGTACCGCCGCCTCGCGCGCAAGCTGCACCCTGACGTCAACCCCGACGCCGAGACCCACGAGCGGTTCAAGGAGGTCACCCGCGCCTACGAGGTCCTCGCCGACCCGGGCAAGCGGGAGATGTACGACCTCGGAGGCGACCCGATGTCCTCCGGCGCCGGTGGCGGCTTCGGCCAGGGCTTCTCGTTCACCGACATCATGGACGCGTTCTTCGGCGGCCAGCCCGGCGGTGCCGGCGGGCGCGGCCCGCGCTCGCGCGTGCGGCGGGGCCAGGACGCGCTGATACGCATGCAGGTCAGCCTCGCCGAGGCGGCGTTCGGCGCGACCCGCGAGCTCAAGGTCGACACCGCGGTCGCCTGCTCGGTCTGCGGCGGCGACGGCGCCGCGCCGGGCTCGGGTCCGGTGCCCTGCCAGACCTGTCACGGGCGCGGAGAGATCCACCAGGTGCAGCGCTCGTTCCTCGGCGAGATCCGCACGATGCGGCCCTGCCCGGCCTGCCGCGGCTACGGCACCGTCATCGCCGACCCGTGCAACGAGTGCTCCGGCGACGGGCGCGTGCGGGCGCGGCGCAACATCACCGTCAAGACGCCGCCGGGTGTCGACACCGGCACCCGCGTGCAGCTGTCCGGGCAGGGCGAGGTCGGCCCCGGCGGCGGACCGCCCGGCGACCTGTACGTCGAGGTCGAGATCGCTCCGCACGAGCTGTTCAAGCGCGAGGGCGACGACCTGCACTGCACGGTCACACTGCCGATGACCGCGGCCGCGCTCGGCACCAAGATCGACCTGCCCACACTCGAGTCCGACCTCGCCGCCGAGGAGGGCAGCGAGGTGGAGGCCAGCGTGCCGGTCGACGTGAAGCCGGGCACCCAGTCCGGTGAGGCGATCGTGCTCGGCGCGCGCGGCGTGCCGCGTCTGCGTGGAGCCGGCCGAGGCGACCTGGTCGTGCACGTGGTGGTGGAGACGCCGACGCGGCTGGACCACCACCAGGAGGAGCTGCTGCGCGAGCTGGCCAAGCAGCGGCACGAGGAGCAGGCGACCGGATCGTTCGCGTCGCCGCAGCAGCGCGACCGCGGAGTCTTCAACTGGCTGCGCGACGCGTTCGGCCAGCGCTGAGCCGGCAGCCGACGGCACGGCACGTGAGCGCACCGGTCTTCCTGGCCGACCCGGCGGCGCTGTCCGGCGCCGTCGACCCCGGGGACACGGTCGTGCTCGACGGGCCGGAGGGACGGCACGCCGCCGTCGTGCGCAGGCTGCGCGCCGGCGAGGATCTCGTGCTCACCGACGGCCGGGGTACGGCGGTCGACGCAGTGGTCGACTCGGTGGTCGACGAGTCCGGTCGGTCCGGGCTGGTGTGCAGGGTGCACCGGCGTCGCTTCGTCGACCCGCCGTCGCCGCGGCTGGTGGTCGTGCAGGCGCTGCCCAAGGGCGACCGCGCCGAGCTTGCCATACAGATGCTCACCGAGGTGGGCGTCGACATGGTCGTGCCGTGGGCCGCCTCCCGCTGCGTGGTGCAGTGGCGCGGTGAGCGGGCGGCGAGGTCGCTGGCGAAGTGGCGGTCGTGGGCCGCCGAGGCGGGCAAGCAGTCGCGCCGGGTGTGGCTGCCCGAGGTGCGCGACGTGGCGGACACCGCGGCGGTCGCGGCGCTGCTGGGCTCGTGCGCGCTGCCGGTGGTGCTGCACGAAAACGCCGACCGGGCGCTGCCGGAGCTGGCGGTGCCGGCCGAGGGCGACATCACGGTCGTGGTCGGCCCCGAAGGTGGCATCACCGACGACGAGCTCGCGGCGTTCCGCGACGCGGGCGCGACCGCTGTACGCATGGGGCCCTCGGTGCTGCGTACCTCCACGGCGGGCGTGGCCGCCGGCGCTGCGCTGCTCTCGCGCACCGCCCGCTGGTCCTGACCCCACCCCGTTCGCGTCGAGACTGCGCGAGTGCTCGGCGGTGGGTTGCTGCCCTTTCGCGTCGAGACTGCGTGAGTGCTTCCGCGGTGGGTTGCTGCCCGTTCGCGTCGAGACTGCGCGAGTGCTTCCGCGGTGGGTGGT
>JALZDI010000051.1 GCA_030862655.1 Actinomycetota bacterium
CTCGGCGCCGACCAGGCCGACGACGGTGTCGAAGGAGATGTTCTCGTCGTGGTCGCCGATGGCCGCCTTGGTGGCCGGCGTGAAGACCGGCTCCGGCAGCCGGGAGCCGTCCTCCAGCCCGGGCGGCAGCCCGACCCCGCACACGGTGCCGGTGGCGCGGTAGTCGGCCAGCCCCGAGCCGGTCAGGTAGCCGCGGGCCACGCACTCGACCGGGAACATCTCCAGCCGGTCGCACACCACCGCGCGGCCGGCCAGGTGGTCCGGCACGTCGGTGGAGACCACGTGGTTGGGCACCAGGTCGGCCAGCTGCTCGAACCACCACAGCGACATCTGGGTGAGGATCGCGCCCTTGTCGGGAATCCCCGGCTCCAGCACGAAGTCGTAGGCCGAGACCCGGTCGCTGGCCACCAACAGCAGGTTGCCGTCGGCCAGCCGGTACAGGTCGCGCACCTTGCCGGAGTGGATGTGCGTCGCGCCGGGGATCTCGGGGGCGGCGGGGATCATGCCGCGATCCTCGCAGGTCGCTCCAGGGTCCGGCAGCAGGGCCGTCAGAGGATGGCGCCGGGCGCGTACGCCGCGGCCTCGGGGTAGCGCGCGGCCACCGCCGCCACCCGGCGGACGACCTCGGCGACCTGCCCGACGGCGGCGCCGGTGAACGACAGCGGCTCGGCGACCAGCGCGTCCAGGTCCGCGCGGGAGAGGCCCAGCCGCCCGTCGGCGGCCAGCCGGTCGAACAGGTCGTTGCGCTCCGCCCCCTGCTCGCGCATCCGCAGCGCCACCGCGACCGCGTGCTCCTTGATCGCCTCGTGCGCGGTCTCGCGCCCGACGCCACGGCGTACGGCGGCCATCAGCACCTTGGTGGTCGCCAGGAACGGAAGGTAGCGGTCGAGCTCGCGCTGCACCACCGCGGGGTAGGTGCCGAACTCGTCGAGCACGGTGAGGAAGGTCTGGAAGAGCCCGTCGGTGGCGAAGAACGCGTCGGGCAGCGCCACCCGGCGCACGACCGAGCAGGACACGTCGCCCTCGTTCCACTGGTCGCCGGCCAGCTCGCCGAGCATCGACAGGTAGCCCCGCAGCACGACCGCGAGGCCGTTGACCCGTTCACAGGAGCGGGTGTTCATCTTGTGCGGCATCGCGCTCGACCCGACCTGGCCCGGCTGGAAGCCCTCGGTGACCAGCTCGTGGCCGGCCATCAGGCGCACGGTGGTGGCCAGGTTCGACGGCCCGGCGACCAGCTGCACCAGAGCCGAGACCACGTCGAAGTCGAGCGAGCGCGGGTAGACCTGGCCGACGCTGGTGAGCACCCGGTCGAACCCGAGGTGCTGGGCCACCCGCTGCTCCAGCGCGGCGAGCGCGTCCGGGTCGGAGAGCAGGTCCAGCTGGTCCTGCGCGGTACCCATCGGCCCCTTGATGCCGCGCAGCGGGTAGCGGGCGAGCAGGGTCTCCAGCCGCTCCAGCCCGACCAGCATCTCGTCGGCCACGGAGGCGAACCGCTTGCCCAGCGTGGTGGCCTGCGCCGCCACGTTGTGCGAGCGCCCCGCCATCACCACGCTCTGGTGCTCGCCGGCCAGCCGGGCCAGCCGCACCAGGGCGGCCACGGTGCGGTCGCGGACCAGCACCAGGGAGGCGCGCACCTGCAGCTGCTCGACGTTCTCGGTGAGGTCGCGGCTGGTCATGCCCTTGTGGATGTGCTCGTGCCCGGCCAGGGCGGCGAACTCCTCGATCCGGGCCTTCACGTCGTGCCGCGTGACCCGCTCGCGCTGCGCGATCGCGGCCAGGTCGACCTGGTCGAGCACCTTCTCGTAGGCCTCGACGACACCGTCGGGGATTTGCACGCCCAGGTCGCGCTGCGCCTTGAGCACCGCCACCCACAGATGCCGCTCGAGCACCACCTTGTGCTCGGGCGACCAGAGGTGCGCGAGCTCGGCCGAGGCGTAGCGATGGGCCAGGACGTCGGGGATCGCTGCAGGCACGGGCTCATTCTCGCGTACGGCGGTCGGCCGCTGCGAGGTCGGTGCCGCGCTGCTCTGGCGGCCCGGGCCCCAAGGGCTCGGTGCGGCACGGCAGCGTGACCACGAACTCGGTCGCGCCCGGCCGCGAGGTGGCCGCGACGGGAGCGCTCGGCCGCGGAGACCGCCAGCGCGACGGTGTCCTCCAGGTCGCCCCAGACGGGTAGAGCTCCAGCCCCTGCTCCCCGGCCCGCCCGGTCACCAGCAGGTCGTCCATCAGCAGCGAGCAGGTGCTCCACCTGCCGCCGGGTCGCGTCGAGCATCCGGTCCACCCGCTGCGGGGGGAGCCGCTCGCGCTGCTCCTACAGCAGCGACGCGGTCGAGCCGACCGCGGCCAGCGAGCCGCGGATCTCGTGCGAGGTCACCGCCATCAGCTGGTCGCGGATGTGGTGGGCGTGGTCGAGCTCGGCGGCCTGCTCGCGGTACGGAGTAGTCTGCCGGCGCCAGATCTCCACCAGCACGCTGGTAACGCCGCCGACCAGCGCGAGCAGGGACACGACGAAGCAGTGCGCGGACGGGGTGAGCGGGATGCCGGACATCGCGTCGCGCAGGAAGCTGTGCGCCACGAACACGAGCTCGCTGACCAGCGCGACCACCACGGCCCCGCGCCAGCCGTAGCGCACCGCCCCGTCGAAAGGCAGCGCGAACAGCAGCCCCCCACCCCGCGCACGCCGGACAGCAGCCGCTCGACGGCCTCGCCCTCGACGCCCCCCGGCAAGGTCTGACACGTTCGTCCCTCCCCGATCCGCCCGTGCGCCCTCCCTGACGCTACCCGGACTGACTGCCCGCGGCCTCCCCCGACGTCGTTCCCTCCGGACCGGCCGGCGCGGCCACCGCACGAAGGGTACGCGACGCCCGGGCGGGCACGACCGCGACGAACTCGGTGCCCTCGGAGGACGTGTGCAGGTCGAGCGAGCCGCCCATCGCGTTGACGATCTGCTGCACGACGTACAGCCCCAGCCCTGCGCTGTCCGCGCGCTCGGCCTCCCCGCGGCGGCGGCCGAACGGCTCGAACACCCGCGCGCGGTCGGCGGTCGGGATGCCGGGGCCGTCGTCGCCGACCCGGGTGCGCAGCCGGTCGTGGTCGTGCTCGGCGATCACCACGACCCGACTGCCCTGCGGGGAGTACTTGTAGGCGTTCTCGACCAGGTTGCGCACCACCTGCTGGAAGCGCTCGTGGTCGAGCTCGCAGCTGACGGGCTCGACCGAGACCGTCAACTGGTGCCCGTCACGGTGCCGCTCGGCGGCGGCCAGGGCCAGCTGCACCGACTCCGACAGGTCGTCCCAGCGCGGGCGCACCTGCAGGGTCTCGCCGCCGGCCCGCGCCACCGCGAACAGGTCGTCCACCAGCCGGTTGAGGTGCTGCCCGTGCCGGTCCACCTCGGCGAGCATGGCCTCAGCGCGGCCTGGGCCGAGCCGGTCCAGGTTGGTGCGCACCGTGTCGGAGGCCAGCATGATCGCGGCCAACGACCCGCGGAACTCGTGCGACGACATCGCCAGCAGACGCTCGCGGACCCGGTTGGCGTCGGCCAGCGCCAGCGCCTGCTCGCGCTCGACCCGGGCCTGCCGTTCGAGCGTGGTCGTGAACACCGCGAGGATCCCGGCCGCGCCGGCGAGGGTGGCGAGCACGTAGACGTAGGCCACCGCAGGGGTGACGGTGCCGGTCTCGGCCTGGTGCGCCTGGGCCTGCAGCACGTAGAGGGCGGCGGCGAGCAGCCAGCCCAGCACGGCGCCGCGGACGCTGAACCGCAGTGCGGCGTCGGCGACCAGGGTGAAGACCATCGCCCAGGCGACGTTGGGCACCAGGTGGCTGAACGCCAGCACGTAGCCGGCGATCACCAGGCTGTCCAGGGCGAAGCCGGCCACCAGCACGGCGGCCTCGTCGCCGCGACGCAGGTGGCGCCGCCACGCCCACAGGCTCACCGTGCCGACCAGCAGCACGGCCTGGATTCCCCAGGCCAGCTCGGCGCGCGCGGAGCCGGGGAACGAGGCGAGCAGCAGCGTGGGCACACCGACGACGAGGCCGAAGACGCGTAGGTACGTGACGACCTGTTCGACGCGTAGCGGCCCAAGCGGTGCCGAGGCGGACATGCCCCTCCCCCTGCCGAAGAGCCCGACCCGACGGGCTCGACGGTGCCCGAGCCTAGTGGGTGTGCGCCTCGCCGCGCGAGGGTTCGAGCGAGCCCACGGCGGCGTCCGCGGCGATGTCGGTGCGGTGCTGGGCGCCACCGAACGCGATTGCGGTGACACCGCGGTAGGCCTGCTGGCGCGCGCTCATCAGGTCGTCGCCGACGGCGGTGACGGCGAGGACCCGCCCGCCGGCGGTGACCAGGGTGCCGTCCGCGACCGCCGTACCGGCCTGGGTGACCTCGACGCCGTCGAGCGCCGCGGCCCGGTCCAGCCCGGTGATCGGGTCGCCCTTGCGCGGCGTACCGGGGTAGCCCTCGGCCGCCATCACCACGGTGACCGCGGCCCCCGCGTGCCACCGCGGCGGGTCCACCTCGCCGAGCCGGCCGGTGGCGGCGGCGTGCAGCAGCCGGAACAGCGACGAGCGCAGCAGGGCCGTCAGCGCCTGCGTCTCGGGGTCGCCGAAGCGGGCGTTGAACTCCACCACACGCACGCCGCGGGAGGTGAGCGCGAGCCCGGCGTACAGCAGTCCCTGGAAGGGGGTGCCGCGGCGGCGCATCTCGTCGACGGTGGGCTGCAGCACCCGGCGGAGTACGTCGCCGACCAGGTCCGGCGGCGCCCAGGGCAGCGGGGTGTAGGCGCCCATGCCGCCGGTGTTGGGGCCGGCGTCGCCGTCGCGGGCGCGCTTGAAGTCCTGTGCGGGCTGCAGGGGCACGACGGTCTCGCCGTCGGTGACCGCGAACAGCGACACCTCGGGGCCGTCCAGGAACTCCTCGATGACGACGCGGCCGCAGCCGGCCGCGTGGTCGAGGGCGGCCTGCCGGTCGTCGCAGACCACGACGCCCTTGCCGGCGGCCAGCCCGTCGTCCTTGACCACGTACGGCGGTCCGAACGCGTCCAGCGCGGCCGCGGCCTCCTCGGCGGTCTCGCACACGTGCGCCATCGCGGTCGGGACGCCGGCCGCGGCCATCACGTGCTTGGCAAAGGCCTTCGACCCCTCCAGCCGGGCGGCCTCGCGGCTGGGGCCGAAGCAGGCCAGCCCGCGTTCGCGCACCGCGTCGGCGACCCCGGCGACCAGCGGCGCCTCCGGGCCGACCACCACCAGGTGGGTCTCCAGCCCCTGCGCGAGGCCGGCGACGGCTGCGCCGTCGAGCGGGTCCACGGCGTGCAGGGTGGCGACCTCACCGATGCCGGGGTTGCCCGGGGTGGCGTGCACCGCGGTCACCTCGGGGTCGCGGGCGAGCGCCAGCGCCAGCGCGTGCTCGCGGCCGCCGGTGCCGATGACGAGGACTCTCACGGTCGCCGAGCCTAGCCGCGCGTCGAGTGGCGCGAAGTGGTCGGGTTGACCGGTGTCGACTCAGCCATTTTGCGCCACTCGACGACCGGGCCTGTCAGGCGAGGTCGCGGACGACCACGGTCTGGTCGCGGCCGGGGCCGACGCCGATGGCCGAGATCGGCGTACCCGACAGGTCCTCGAGCGCCTTGACGTAGGCCTGCGCGGCCTTGGGCAGGTCGTCGAGGGTCCGGCAGCCGCTGATGTCCTCGTGCCAGCCGTCGAAGAGCTCGTAGACCGGCTTGGCGTGGTGGAACTCCGACTGGGTCATCGGCAGCTCGTCGTGGCGCACCCCGTCGATCTCGTACGCCACGCACACCGGGATCCGGTCCCACCCGGTGAGCACGTCGAGCTTGGTGAGCACGAAGTCGGTGACGCCGTTGACCCGGGCTGCGTAGCGGGCGATCGGCACGTCGTACCAGCCGCAGCGGCGCGGCCGGCCGGTGGTGGTGCCGAACTCGCCGCCGGCGTTCTGCAGCCGGATGCCGTCCTCGTCGTTCAGCTCGGTGGGGAACGGGCCCTCTCCGACCCGGGTGGTGTAGGCCTTGACCACGGCGATGACGCGGTCGATGCGGTTCGGCGGCACGCCGGAGCCGGTGCACGCGCCCGCGGCGGTCGCGCTGGAGGAGGTGACGAACGGGTAGGTGCCGTGGTCGACGTCGAGCATCGTCGCCTGTCCCGCCTCGAACAGCACCATGTCGCCGCGGTCGAGGGCCCGGGTCAGCTCCAGACTGGTGTCGCGCACCATCGGCCGCAGCCGGTCGGCATACGACAGCAGCTCGTCGACGATCTCCTCGACCGTGATCATCCGGCGGTTGTAGACCTTGGCGAGCAGGTGGTTCTTCTGCTCCAGCGCACCCTCGACCTTCTGCCGCAGGATCTTCTCGTCGAACAGGTCCTGCACGCGCAGGCCGACCCGGTTGATCTTGTCGGCGTAGGCGGGGCCGATGCCGCGGCCGGTGGTGCCGATGCGCCGCTTGCCCAGGAAGCGCTCGGTGACCTTGTCCATCACCCGGTGGTACGGCGCGATCAGGTGGGCGTTGGCCGACACCAGCAGCGTGGAGCAGTCCACGCCGCGCGCGGTGAGCGCCTCGATCTCCTCGAACAGCACCGACAGGTCGACCACCACGCCGTTGGCGATCACCGGCGTGCAGCCGGGCGTCAGGATGCCCGAGGGCAGCAGGTGCAGGGCGTACTTCTCCCCTCCGACGACCACCGTGTGCCCGGCGTTGTTGCCGCCGTTGAACTTGACCACGTAGTCGGCGTCGGCCCCCATCGCGTCGGTGGCCTTGCCCTTGCCCTCGTCGCCCCACTGGGCGCCGACCAGCACGATCGCCGGCATCGCGGTCTCCCTACTGCCACCCGGGGCCCATTGCGGCACGACCATAACCGATGAGGCGGCGCGGGTAGGCTCCATGGCTGTGGACCCCGTGCTGCTGATCACCAACGCCGAAGCCGGCAGCGACGACGATCCACTCGCCGACGCGGTGACCGTGCTGCGCCGGAGCACCGATGTGGAGGTCGCGCGTACGTCGAACCCCGGCGAGCTCGACGGCGTGCTCCAGCGGCGCGGCGGCCGGCGGGTCGTGGTGGCCGGCGGCGACGGCAGCATCCACGCGGTCGTGGCCGCGCTGCACCGCCGCAACGAGCTCGGCAAGGTCGTCCTCGGGCTGATCCCGTTCGGCACCGGCAACGACTTCGCCCGCGGCACCGGCATCCCGCTCGACGGGGTGGAGGCCGCCGACATCGCCGTGCACGGCGACGTGCGCCCCGTCGACCTCGTGGTCAACTGCGCCGGTCAGGTCGTGGTCAACGCCGTCCACATCGGCATCGGCGCCGAGGCCGGCCGGCAGGCCAGCTCGTGGAAGCGGTGGCTGGGCCGGGTCGGCTACCCCGTGGGGGCGTTGATCGCGGGCTTCACCCATCACGGGATACGGGTGCGCGTTGAGGCCGACGGCAAGGTGCTGGCCGACCTCGACCGGACGGTCATCCAGGTCGCGATCGGCAACGGCTCCAACGTCGGCGGCGGCACCGAGCTCACCCCGGACGCGTCGGTCGAGGACGGCATGGCCGATGTGGTGGTGTCGTTCGCGACCACCCCCTGGGCGAAGCTCGGCTACACCCTGCACCTGTCGACCGGCTCGCACGAGAGCCGCAGCGACGTGGTCGCCGCCCGGGCGAAGCGGATCTCGGTCAGCGGGCAGGACTTCTGGTGCAATGCCGACGGCGAGGTCTACGGTCCCGAGGTCAACCACGAGTGGCATGTCGAGCCGGCGGCTTTCCAGATGGCGCTGCCGTCGCGCTGAGCCACCCGGCGCCGGATGCGCGAGGGCGACGCCGCGCAGGTTGGGGCCAATGTCCGGTTCGTGTCACCGTTTGACGCCCTAAAGGCCCGATCTGCGGCATCATGGGCGGGGGCAGTGTGGCGTGGCGGCGGAACCGCAGCAGGGGGCGGTTTCGACGCCGCGTCGCCTCTCGCGCCGACCTCGGAAATGGCATGTAACCGCCTGTTCTTTCCCGTTCCCTCCGCCAATTCACGGAGGGAACGGGGAAGACGCGTCGGGGAGCGGGGCGTCGGGCCGCACTGGACGCCGGCGCTGCGGGCTCACTTTCCGAGCACGTCCGCCGCCTCGGCGCTGGAGTCGCGCAGGAACGTCGTGCACCGCTGCGCCTCCGGCGTCTCACCGATGCGCGCGGCGGCCTCGGCCAGCGCGGCCAGCGCCCGCAGGAACCCCCGGTTGGGCGTGTGCGCCCACGGCACCGGGCCGTGCCCCTTCCAGCCGTTGCGGCGCAGCGCGTCGAGGCCGCGGTGGTAGCCGGTGCG
Organism: Actinomycetota bacterium; assembly: GCA_030862655.1. Next base: position 8,294 of record JALZDI010000051.1, read on the forward strand.
CGCGTACGCGTAGCCCGCGACGTCGTGGCCGTCGTCCAGCGCCCGCTCGGCCAGCAACGCCCACGCCAGGCTCGACTCGGGGTGGCTCCGGGCGACATCGGCGGGGTCGTCGCCGCGCTCGGCGGCGGTCGCGGCAGGGTCCTCGGGCAGCAGCGTCTCGGGCGGACCGCCCAGCAGGTTGTCGTGTGTCATGGCCCCATCCTCGCCCCCGGCCCTGGCCCGACTGCCGCGCCCCCGGGAATTCGCATGTAACCGTCTGTTCGCCCCCGTTCCCTCCGCAAATTCTGGGAGGGAACGAAGGAATCAGGGCGGAGAGGGGCCGCCAGTTGAGCGGGGGAGGAACCACGGCGGCGCGGAGTCGCCAGGGCGCGGCCGTGGCCGCCCTACCTCGGGTACGGCGGGCCCGACGGGCCGCCAGCCCCACCCGCGCGTGGTCAGGCCCCGCGACGCCGGCGTCCGGGAGCTCTCAGGCGCTCCGCCTTCGCCAACAACCGCTGCGCCGTGCGGCGGCGACGCGACCCGAACAGGTC
>JALZDI010000271.1:0-729 GCA_030862655.1 Actinomycetota bacterium
CGAGCACGATCACCACCGCCGTGCTGCGCTCGGCCGCGGTCTTGAGGAAACCCCACGGCACCTGGTCGGCGTAGCGGGCCGCGGACGTGACGAACAGCCAGAGGTCGGCGGCCGCCAGCAGCTGGGCGGCGAGCTCGCGGTTGGCCTGCTCCACCGAGTCGATGTCGGGCGCGTCGAGCAGCGCCAGCCCGGCCGGCAGGCTGTCGGTGGCCACCAGGTGGAGGGTGCCCGCGCCTCCCGGGGCGCCGGTGGTGCGGGCCAGGTCGGGCAGGATGCGCGACTGGTCGAACCAGGCCGCGTCGTCGGGATGGTGCACCAGCACCGGCGACCGGGTGGTGGGCCGCAGGACTCCCGGCTCGCTGACCCGGCTACCGACGAGGCTGTTGACCAGCGTCGACTTGCCGGCGCCGGTGGACCCGCCGACCACGGCCAGCAGCGGAGCGTCGATCTGCAGCACCCGCGGGAGCACGTAGTCCTCGAGCTGGTCGATCAGCTCGCGACGGCTGCGGCGCACCTCGTCGATGTCGGCGGCGTCCAGCGGCAGCTCGGTGTTGACCAGGGTCTCGCGCAGGCGCACCAGGACAGCGAGCAGCTCGCTCGAGCCGTCGTCCGTTGCCACCCGGTCCGCCCCTTCTCAAAACCTGCATCTACCTGCACAAACGCTAGCGTGTGGCCCTTACGTGACCGGCATCACCTCGGTGCCCAGGGCCCGGAACGGCCCGGCACCGC
>JALZDI010000271.1:739-3558 GCA_030862655.1 Actinomycetota bacterium
GTGTTGGGTAGGCCGGCGGGAGCGGCGGCGGGAGTACGACGTGGGGCCGCCACATCGCCATCCGCCGCCGGATGTCGCCGTGCCGGTGAGCCGCGTCGCGCGGTGCCCGGCCGCGCATCACCCGGTCGTGCAGGAACCCCATCTCGGCGACCGCGTGCTGGTACTCCCGCACGGCCCGGGCGGCGAGCGGCCCGCGCAGGCGGCGTGCGTAGACGCGGGCGGTCGCGCGGTGCGAGAGGCTCGCGATCCACGGAAGCTCCGCTGGGTGCAGCCATCCGCGGCGCGCGCAGTCGTCGAGCGCCGTGATGAGCACGCGGCCCTCCCGCCGTCGTACCCACAGCGCCAGCACCACGAGGAGCGCGAACGCGGGCACCATGCCCGACGCGTACGTGAGCAGGAACGCCGCACCCCCGCCGAGCATCGCGCTGCCGTTCCAGGCGGCGTGCAGGCCGACGGCGACGGCATAGCCCAGCAGCGGCCACAGCACTCGCATCGCCGGGCGCCGGGCGTGCAGCGCCAGCCCCATGCCGATGCCGACCGCGGAGGTGAACAGCGGGTGCGCGAACGGCGACATCACCCCCCGCAGGATGAAGAGCCCGGTGGCCGCGCCGAGGCCGCCGGGCTGGGCCACGCCGCCGTTGTAGGCCCACACGTAGTAGAGGACGTTCTCGGTGAAGGCGAAACCCACCCCCACCATGCCGGCGTAGACGATGCCGTCGAGCAGACCGTCGAGCTCGTGCCGGCGCAGCAGCACGATGAGCACGATGAACAGGCCCTTGGCCATCTCCTCGGTGAGCGGGGCCCACACCACCCCGTCGAGCCGCGCGCTACTGCCGGACAGGTGCGAACCCAGTGCCGTGAACGCCACGCCCAGAGTGGTGGCCATCACGGCGCCCCAGCCGAGCGCGGTGGTCAGGTAGCGCCACGGCTCGGGCTCGTAGCGGTCCAGCCAGAGGAAGACCGCGACCAGCAGCGGCACCGGTACGGCGGCCAGCACGAACCCGACCAGCGCGGCCTCGGGGCCGCCGGCGACCACGATCAGCCCGGCCAGCCCCACCGCGCCCAGGCCGAGCACCGTGGCCGCCAGCCCGACCATCCAGCTGCGGCGGCGCGCCGGCTGCGGCCCCCACGCGGGAGGCGGCCACGGCACCGGCGCGGTCATGCCCAGAGGGTATGCCGCCCGTCCAGGGTGCCCACCCGGCCAGGGATAGGCTGGACGGACCGCAGCGCAGGAGGAAGCCACGTGTCGAACCACGAGCACGACGAGGCGCGGCCCGACCAGGCCAGCGCGGAGCCGGGCAACACCGACCGCTCGCTCAACACCGAGAGTCACGACCCGTCGGTGACCGAGGCCCTCGCGGCGTTCATGCGTCAGGGCTGGGCCGACGGCGACCGCGAGGTGGCGGTCGCCCCGGTGGCCGAATGGGCGGCGGCGCGTCGCCGCCGGCTGGCGGACCGGTTCCCGGGCGACGTGCTGGTGATGCCCGCCGGCACGCTGCAGGCACGCAACAACGACTGCGACTACCGGTTCCGTACCGACAGCGCCCACGTCTGGCTGACCGGCAACCAGGCCTCCGACGCCGTGCTGGTGCTCGACGACGGCGACGCCACGCTGTTCTTCCGGCCGCGGGCTTCGCGGCAGAGTGACGAGTTCTTCCGCGACCGCCGGTACGGCGAGTTCTGGGCCGGCCGCCGACCCTCCCTGGCCGAGACCGAGCACGAGCTCGGCATCCGCTGCCGCCACATCGACGAGCTGGCCTCCGCCGTACGCGGCGACCGGGTGCGGCTGCACCGCGGCGCCGACCCGCACGTCGACGCTCAGGTCGCCTCCGACGCCGACCGCGACGCCGAGCTCGCGGTCGTGCTGTCGGAGCTGCGGCTGGTCAAGGACACCTGGGAGGTCGAGCAGCTGCAGCACGCGGTCGACATCACCGCGCGGGGGTTCGACGACGCCCTGCGCGAGTGGGAGCAGGTGCTGACGCACGGCGAGCGCTGGATCGAGGGCACGTTCTGGCGACGCGCGCGCACCGAGGGCAACGACGTCGGCTACACCTCGATCGTGGGTGCCGGCTCGCACGCCACCACGCTGCACTGGATCGACAACGACGGACCGGTGCGCCCGGGCGAGCTGGTGCTGCTCGACATGGGAGTGGAGGCGCGCTCGCTCTACACCGCAGACATCACCCGCACGCTGCCGATCAACGGCTCGTTCACGCCCCTGCAGCGCGAGCTCTACACGCTCGTCTTCGACGCCCAGCACGCCGGCTTCGAGGCGGTGAAGCCGGGCGCGGCGTTCACCGACCCGCACGACGCGGCGATGAGCGTGCTCGCGCACGGGTTGGCCGACCTCGGCCTGCTGCCCGGCACCGCCGAGGAGGCGCTCGACCCCGACAGCAAGGTCTACCGCCGGTGGACCGTGCACGGCACCAGCCACATGCTCGGCCTCGACGTGCACGACTGCTCGCAGGCGCCGAAGGCGAAGTACGCCAAGGGACCGCTCGAGACCGGCTACGTGCTGACCGTCGAACCGGGGCTGTACTTCCAGGCCGACGACGAGCTCGTCCCGGCGGAGCTGCGCGGCATCGGCATCCGCATCGAGGACGACGTGCTGGTCACCGACTCCGGCTACCGCAACCTGTCCGGCGCGATGCCGCGCTCGGCGGGCGAGGTCGAGGAGTGGATGTCCTCGCTACGCGGCTGAGCGGGGCCGATGGACACCGCGTCACGGGTTGCTCTGGTTCCCGACGCCGGCGGCGCCCGCTCGGCGTACCAGTGGGCGCACTCGAGGTCCTGCTCCCGGCGCTGGCCGAAAACGAGCG
>JALZDI010000272.1 GCA_030862655.1 Actinomycetota bacterium
CCGCGGAACTTGTTCAGCACGTAGCCGGCCACCAGGGCCTGGTCCTGCGCCGACAGCAGAGCGGTGGAGCCGAACAGCGCCGCGAACACACCTCCGCGGTCGATGTCGCCGACGACCACGGTGGGGATGTGGCCGTGCCTGGCCAGGCCCATGTTCACGTAGTCGTGGGCCCGCAGGTTGATCTCGGCCGGGCTGCCGGCGCCCTCGCACACCACTACGTCGTAGCGGCCGCGCAGGTCGTCGTACGCGGCGTACGCCGCCTCCGCGAGCGCCCGCCGCTCGCCCGCGAACGACGACGCCTCGACCTCGCCGAACGGCCGTCCCATCACCACCACGTGGCTGCGACGGTCCGAGCCGGGCTTGAGCAGCACCGGGTTCATCGCCGCCTCCGGCTCCGCCTGCGCGGCGACCGCCTGGACCCACTGCGCGCGCCCGATCTCGGCGCCATCGGCGGTCACCATCGAGTTGTTGGACATGTTCTGGGCCTTGAACGGCGCGACCCGGACGCCCTGCCGGGCGAGCCAGCGGCACAGGGCCGCGGTCAGCACGCTCTTGCCGGCGTCCGAGGTCGTGCCGGCGACCAACAGCGAGCCCTTCACCGCACGCACCCTAGCCAGGCGACAATGGCGGGCATGATCGGACGCCTGCAGACCATGCCCGCCCGCGAACACCCGGAGCTGCTCGCGCCCCCGGTGGCCGCCGCGCTCGAGGCCGGCAGCGCCGCCGGCGCCGAGGTCGTGCGGATCGACCCGGACCACGCCGACACCGCCAAGCTGACGGAGGTCTACGACGTGCCGATGGAGGTCTCGGCGAACTGCGTCATCGTGACCGGCCGGCGCGGTGGACGGGAGCGGCATGCCGCGTGCGTCGTGCTCGCGCACACCCGCGCCGACGTCAACAACGTCGTGCGCCGGCGGCTCGACGCGCGCAAGGCGTCGTTCGCCTCCGCCGACTTCGCCACCGAGGCCAGCGGCATGGAGTACGGCGGGATCACGCCGGTCGGGCTGCCCGAGGACTGGCCGGTGCTGGTCGACGCCCGCGTCGTCGAGGCGCCGTACGTGGTGATCGGCAGCGGCATCCGTGGGTCCAAGCTCGTCGTGCCCGGCACAGCGCTGGCCGACCTGCCCGGCGCCGAGGTGGTGGACGGCCTGGCGTCACCGGCTTAGCCGTTGGTCAGCCGATGCTCCGCAGGGCGCGGGGCCGCCGCTCGGCCCACGCGCCGAGGAAGCCCGGGATCTGCTCGGGCGGCATCGGGCGGCCGATCCAGTAGCCCTGGGCAGTGTCGCAGCCGAGGGCCCGCAGCCGATCGTAGGCCACCTCGGTCTCGACGCCCTCGGCCACGACCTTGCGCCCGAGCCGCTGGCCGAGGCCGATGATCGCGCCGACGATGGCCTCCGCGGCCTCGCCGGGCATCTCCTGCAGGAACGACCGGTCGATCTTCACCTCGTCGACCGGCAGCCGCTGCAGGTAGGCCAGGGACGAGTAGCCGGTGCCGAGGTCGTCGACGGACAACCGCACCCCGAGCCGGCGCAGCTCGTGCAGCGCGTCGATCGCCCGCTCGGGCTCGGCCATCAGGCTGGTCTCGGTGATCTCCAACGTCAGCGCCCTCGCGGGTACGGCGACCGCGGCCAATGCGCGGGCGACCTCGCCCACGAAGGTGGGCTCCAGCAGCGACCGCGGGGAGAGGTTGACCGCGACGTCGAGCTCGTGGCCCGCTTCCCGCCACCGCTCGCACTGGTCGAGCGCCGACCGCAGCACCAGCATCGTGAGCGGCGTGATCAGGCCGCTGTGCTCGGCCAGCGGGATGAACTCGTCGGGGAAGACGGGCCCGCGTCGCGGGTGCTGCCAGCGGACGAGGGCCTCGGCGCCGAGGACCCGTCCGGCGGCGATGTCGACCTTCGGTTGGTACACGACGGAGAACGCGTTGGTCGCGACCGCCTCCCTCAGGTCCGCCAGCAGGCTCAGCCGCTGCGGGTCGTAGCCGTCGATCTCGGGACGGTAGACCTCCACCCCGCGCCGTGAGGCCTTCGCCGCGTACATGGCGACGTCGGCGCAGCGGAGCAGCGTCGCGGCGTCACTGCCGTCGTCGGCGACCGCGACGCCCATGCTCGCGTCGACGGCGACGTCGATGCCGGCGAGCGCGAACGACCGGGCCAGCCCGGCTCTGACGACCGACGCGCAGGCAAGCGCGGCCAGCCGTTCTTCTCCCGGCAGCAGCAGCGCGAACTCGTCACCGCCGAACCTGGCCACCAGCGCCTCCGGCGGCGCCACCTCGACCAGGCGCTTTGCGACCAGTCGGAGCAGGTCGTCACCCACCTGGTGGCCCAGCGTGTCGTTGATCTCCTTGAACCGGTCGAGACCGAGCATGAGTACCGAGACGTGGCCGGCGCCGAGCGCACGTTCGAGGGCCTCGCTGAACCCGCGCCGGTTGGCCAGCCCGGTCAGCTCGTCGTGCACCGCCTGGTGCTCGCGCTCGCGGGCCTGACGGCGCAGCTGGTCGGCGCGGTAGGCGTTCGCCAGCGCCACGCCGGCGTGGTTGGCCAGCGCCTCCAGCTGCCGCGCGTCGTCCTGGGTGAAGGTGTCGATGTCCCCCAGCCGGTCGGCGACCGCCAGGGTCCCGATGACCTCGCCGTCCACCCGCAGCGGCACAGCCAGGAAGTCCTCCACGCCCGCCCTGCCGAGCGCCTGGCGCAGCTCGGTGTTCCTCGTGTTGCGCGGCGCGAGCACCGGCTCGGACTGCTCCGGGCTGCAGAACACGTCCAACAGGTCCGCGGTCTGGACGGCCACCGGCTCGGGACTTCCCGGGCCCAGGCTCCAGAACCGGTGCCCGGTGCCGTCCGCCACACGCATCTGCAGGCGCTGGCCCTCGACCGCCTGGCGGACGTGGACGAGCACGGCCCTGACGACCGCGTCGGTGTCGAGCTGCCGGCCGACCTGCCCCGTGAACCTGTTGACCTGCTCGAGCTTCTCGGTACGGATCTGCAGCCGTTCGGAGACCTGCTGGGCGAGGACGAGCACGAGCAGCACGACACCGAGCATCCACGACGCCCGCCAGTCCACGGTGACGACGTAGACGACCACCAGCGCGAACACGGCGTTCATCAGGTCCGCGACCTGGCCCAGGCTCAGGACGTCGAACAGCTTCGACGGACGCACACCGGTGTCGCAGAAGATCGCCACGCTCACCAGCGACGACGTGAGCACGCTCGTGGCGAGAGCGACCACGGCGGTGGCGACCCAACCGCGCGGGCCCAACGGCTCGACGTCGCCCAGGATCCAGTTCCACACCGCCACGGCGACGGATATCTCGAGGGCGAACAGGGCGCAGTTGAACGCCATCTTGCGCAGCTGGGCACGACGGAACGCGAACACGGCCACGGCGACGGCCAGGCGCGCCGCGAGGAGGACCTCGGGGCTGACCAGGAACAGGCCGACGACGAGCGGGATCTCGCTCGGAGAGAAGGCGAAGGCGTGCCGGCCAAGCCGCAGATGGACCACGCACAGCTCCGCCACGAGGAAGCCGCACCCCAGCAAGGCCACCGCCAGGTAC
>JALZDI010000273.1 GCA_030862655.1 Actinomycetota bacterium
GTGCACATCGTGCGCCGCTGCGTCGACGTCGCGGACCTGGTCGCGGCCGCCGCCAGTGGCCGTGCGCGGGCTGCCCTGCTCGCGGCCGACCTGCCGCACCTCGACGCCGACGTGGTCGCCGCGCTGCGCGCGGCGCACGTCGAGCCGATGGGTGTGGTCGGCGCCGACGAGCCGGGCGCCACCCATCGGCTGCATCAGATGGGGGTCGCCGTGGTGCTGACCGCAGGCGCCGGCGGCGACCTCGCGGCCGAGGTCGCGCACGGTCTGGAGCGCAGCGGCGTCGAGGTCGAGCCGAGCCCGCCCCCCGACGACGCGGGGGCCGCGCCGGTGCCCGGGGAGATCCTCGCCGTGTGGGGCCCCACCGGGGCGCCGGGGCGCACCACCGTCGCAGTCGCCCTGGCCACCGAGCTCGCCGGCCTCGGCCGTTCCGCCCTGCTGGTCGACGCCGACGTCTACGGCGGCTCGGTGGCCCAGCACCTGGCCGTGCTCGACGACGTCTCGGGTGTGCTGGCGGCCGCGCGCAACGCCCGGGCCGGAGCGCTGCAGCCGCCGGTGCTGTCGGCGCACTGTCGACAGGTCGGCCGCCTCCGGGTCCTGACCGGGCTACCGCGCCCCGACCGCTGGCCCGAGCTGTCGGCGGTGGCGATGTCGGCCGTGCTCGCCTCTGCCCGGGCGTTGGCCGACCACGTCGTGGTCGACTGCGGCTTCAGCCTGGAGGCCGACGAGGAGCTGATGTTCGACACCGCCGCTCCGCGACGCAACGGCGCGACCCTGTGCGTGCTGGGGCAGGCCGACCGCGTGCTCGCCGTCGGGGGTGCCGACCCGGTGGGCCTGAGCCGGCTGGCACGGTCGGTCGTCGATCTGACGACAGCGATCCCGGGGTGCCAGCCGACCGTCGTGGTCAACCGGATGCGTGGCAGCCTCGGCTGGTCGGCCGCCGAGGCGACCGCGATGATCGAGCGGTTCACCGGGCGCGGGCCGGCCGTGGTGCTGCCCGACGACCGGGCCGCCTGCGACCGGGCGTTGGTGCACGGCAGGACCCTCGCCGAGTGCGCGCCCGCGTCACCGCTACGGCTGCGGCTGCAGCAGATGGCTGCGGAGGTCGCCGGGGTCGCCGTACCCCGCCGGGGGCGCCTGCGCCGGGTCGCCCCGGTCTCGTAGTCTCCCGTCATGCGCCGGCCCGACTCGCCCCGCGGGCTCATCGTGGACTGGGGCGGGGTGCTCACCGAGCGCCTCGACCTCGCTATGCGCGCCTGGGCCGAAGGGGAGGGCGTCGACCTCGACCACTACCGGCGGGCGATGCTGCGCTGGCTGTCGCCGGAGGAGCAGCTCGAGGCCGAGATCAACCCGATCCACGCCATCGAGCGCGGCGAGATCACCGTGCCCGACTTCGAGCGCCGCCTGGGCACCGCGCTGCAGGACCTGGAGGGGCACCCGGTGCGGACCGAGGGCCTGCTCGACCGGATCTTCGGCTCCTTCGAGACCGCACACGCGATGAACGCGCTGGTGGTGCGGGCGCGCCGGCACGGCATCAGGACGGCGCTGCTGTCCAACTCGTGGGGCAACACCTACCCCCGGGACGGCTGGGACGACATGTTCGAGGTAGTGGTGATCTCCGGCGAGGTGGGGATGCGCAAGCCGGAGCCGGAGATCTTCGCGCTCACGTGCGACCGGCTGGAGGTCGAGTCCGCTGACTGCGTGTTCGTGGACGACCTGGAGATCAACGTCTCCGCCGCCACCGAGCTGGGCATGACGGGGGTGCTGCACCGTTCCTACGAGCAGACCGCGGCGCGCCTCGAGGAGCTGTTCGGGGTCCCGCTCGCGTAGCCGCGCGGGCTCAGGCGGCGAGCAGCAGGTAGAGCCCGCCGCTGGTGTAGAAGACCATCACCAGCAGCAGCGGAAGCTGGCCCACCAGCTCACGCCCCCGAGGCAGCACCCGCACTGCACGGTCGTGCGCCGACACGGCGCCGAGCAGGTGCCCGGTCACCACGGCCACCACCTTGGTGACCGCCAGGCCGGTCGGGTGCAGGGTCAGGTAGAAGCTCACGCCCATGTCGGCGGTGCCCAGCCAGTCCGCCCCGGTGCCCAGTGGGTCGCTCAGCTGCGCCAACGTCTGCTGCCCGGTCTCGTAGAACAGCGTGAGGTAGTGGGCCACGAAGTAGCCCACGATGATCGGCACCACCGAGTGGGCGAAGGTCCGCGGAAGCCGTCGGCGCTCGATGTGCCCGAGCCCGCCCACGACCATGGTCGCCAGCGCGAACGACAGCCCCACCACGAGCACGAACGCGAGCAGCGCGAGCGTGTCCACCAGCACCGCGTCCACGGTCAGCGACTGCGCGTACGACGTCCAGAAGGGGCTCTCACTGAAGCTGTCGAACGCGGTCGAGCCGAACAGCACCGCGACCACCCCGACCAGACCCGGTGCCGGCGTCAGCCCGTCGAGGTTCGCCAGCGGGTTGCGCACCACCGGCACCCCGTCGGTGCGGCGGCCGAAGGGCGACAGCCGCGCCACCAGCGACGAGAACACCTCGAACGGGTCGGCCCGCGCGAACCACTCCCGGCCGAAGGCGACCGAGCCGACCAGCAGCACCACCACATAGATGCCGAGCCACCCGCGGACCGCGACGAGGTAGGTGCCGCCGGGGTAGACCAGCTCCAGCCACACGAACGACAGCAGGCCCAGCGCGGCGGGCCAGTAGCCCACCCACCGCGGCAGCATGGCGAGACCCGCGTCGGGGTCGGTGCGCATCAGCCGCGCCAGGCCCAGGTGCAGCAGCCGCACCGGGCTGACCAGCCGCCAGATGTGGCCCAGCAGCAGCGACGCGGGCACGATGCCCACCCAGACCAGCACGTAGAAGACCCCGAACGCCGGGTTGGTGAGCCGGTCGGGGCCGAACAGCAGGGCGATGAGGAACAGGGCGGTGAACGCCAGGACCAGCAGCCGCAGCGCCCACCGCGTCCACGGCGAGTCGACCACGGCGGCCGCCCGGCCCGGGAGCGGCCGGCCGGACTCGTCGCCCCGGAAAAGCGAGCTGCGCCAGGCGAACGCCATCACCAGGAACGAGACGAGCAGCGCCCATGCCGCGCCGACGACGGCGTACTCGTAGGGGATCGGCAGGTCCTGGCCGCCGCCGACCCCGTGGGCCAGGACGATCGACGCGCGCTGCATCGGTCAGGGCCGCGCGGCGATCGTGACCACCACGTCGCCCAGCTCGTGCAGCTCGACCTCGATGACACCGGGCCGGGTCGGCGTGAACTCGAACTCCTTGTCGTCGGCCCCCGCCTTGAACGCGAACGTGTGCTCGGGGCTGGAGTGCACGTGCAGCTCGTCGGCGGCGTCGCTGTCGACGACGAAGCGCACGGTCTGCCCGACCTGCGCGTCGACGCGCTCGCCGGAGGGGGTGACCTGGCCGTCCTCGACCTCGACCTCGATCTCGACCGATTCGTCCTCAGCCGCGGACTCGCTCCCCGACTTCGTTGGGGAGGCGGACTCCGATGGTGGCGCGGCCTCGCTGGGGGAGTCGGACGCGGACGGGGCCGCCGAGGCC
>JALZDI010000052.1 GCA_030862655.1 Actinomycetota bacterium
GCGTACCCCTGTCCGAGGTGGCCGCCGCACTCGGCCGCGCCACGGTGCGCTCGCGCTGGCGGCTGGAGGTGGCCGACCGGCCGGACGGCGTCACCGTGATCAACGACGCCTACAACGCCAACCCGGACTCGATGCGCGCCGCGCTGAAGACGCTGGCCGCCGTCGGCGGCGGGCGCCGGCGCACGGTGGCCGTACTAGGCGAGATGCTCGAGCTGGGCGAGACCGCGCAGGCCGAGCACGACAGCCTCGGCCGGCTGGCGGTGCGGCTGGGGGTGTCCCGGCTGGTGGCCGTCGGCGACGGCGCCCGGGCCATCCACCTCGGCGCCACCCAGGAGGGGTCCTGGGACGGTGAGTCGGTGTTCGTGCCCGACGTGGCCGCGGCGCTGGAGTTCCTGGCCGGCGACCTCGGCGCGGGCGACGTCGTGCTCGTGAAGGCCTCGCGGGGCGCCGGGCTGGAGCGGGTCGCCGCCGCGTTGCTCGAGCCCGCCGGCGCGGGGGAGGGGGCCACCCGATGAGGGCGATCCTGCTGGCCGGCGGTCTCGGCCTGCTCGGCACCCTGCTGGGCACCCGGATGGCGATCAGCGTGCTGGTCGCCAACGGCTACGGCCAGCTGATCCGCGACGACGGGCCGACGTCGCACCACACAAAGCGCGGCACGCCCACGATGGGTGGGCTGGTCATCATCGTGTCGGTCGTCGTCGGCTACCTCGGGGCCAAGCTGTTCACCGTCGAGTGGCCGTCGGTGTCGGCGCTGCTGCTGCTGTTCCTGTTCGTCGGGCTGGGCCTGGTCGGGTTCCTCGACGACTTCATCAAGATCTCCAAGCAGCGCAGCCTCGGCCTGCGCAGCAAGGCGAAGATGGCCGGGCAGACCGCGATCGCGGTGGTGTTCGGCTTCCTGGCGCTGCAGTTCCCCGACGAGACCGGCCGCGACCCCGCCGCGCAGTACATCTCCTTCATCCGCGACCTGCACGGGTGGCAGCTGCCCGCCCTGCTGGTGGTGGTCTGGGTGCTGCTGATGGTGTCGGGCACCAGCAACGCGGTGAACCTCACCGACGGCCTCGACGGGTTGGCCACCGGCGCCTCGGTGATGGTCTTCGGCGCCTACACGCTGGTGTGCATCTGGCAGTTCAACCAGAGCTGCGCCACCGACGGCGGCCCCGGGTGCTACGAGGTGCGCGACCCCTACGACCTGGCGGTGGTGGCGGCCGCGCTGACCGGTGCCTGTTTCGGCTTCCTGTGGTGGAACGCGTCCCCGGCCAAGATCTTCATGGGCGACACCGGCTCGCTGTCACTCGGCGGCGCGCTGGCCGGCCTGGCCGTCCTCACCCGCACCGAGCTGCTGCTGCTCGTGATCGGCGGGCTGTTCGTGATCATCACGCTGTCGGTGATCCTGCAGGTCGGCTACTTCAAGGTGACCAAGGGCAAGCGGCTGTTCCGGATGGCGCCGCTGCAGCACCACTTCGAGCTGAAGGGATGGGCCGAGGTCACGATCGTGATCCGGTTCTGGATCATCTGCGGGCTGTGCGTGGCCGCCGGCCTGGGCGTCTTCTACGCCGAGTGGGTGGCCGGAGCGTGAACCTGGAGCTGCCCAAGCCGTGGCCGCAGGCCCGGGTCGTGGTCGCCGGGATCGGGGTCTCCGGTTTCGCGGCCGCCGACGCGCTGGTGCACCTGGGCGCGCAGGTCACCGTGCTCGACGGGCGCTCGGGGAAGGAAGAGCGCGAGAAGGCCACCGTGCTGGAGATCCTGGGGGCAACCGTGCGGCTCGGCGCCGGTGTCACCGACGACCTGCCCGCCGGCACCGACCTGGTCGTGACCTCGCCGGGCTGGCGCCCGTCCGCCCCGTTGCTGACCGCTGCGGCCGCGCGCGACGTGCCGGTGTGGGGCGAGGTCGAGCTCGCCTGGCGGCTGCGCGACCCTGACCGTCCCGTGCCCTGGCTGTGCGTGACCGGCACCAACGGCAAGACGACCGCGGTGCAGATGCTGGCCGCGATGCTGGAGCGTGCCGGCCTCCGCACGGTCGCGGCCGGCAACGTCGGCACCCCCCTGCTGGAGGCGGTGCTGCACCCCGAGCCGTACGACGTGCTCGCCGTCGAGCTGTCCAGCTTCCAGCTGCACTGGACGCACACGATGTCGGCGCAGGCCGGCGCGGTGCTCAACGTCGCCGAGGACCACATCGACTGGCACGGCTCGATGGAGGCCTACGCCCGCGACAAGGGCCGGATCTACGAGCGCGCGCAGCGGGCGTGCGTCTACAACGTGGCCGACCCGCGGACCGAGCGGCTGGTGCGCGACGCCGACGTGGTGGAGGGGTGCCGGGCGGTCGGGTTCACCCTCGGCGTGCCGTCGGGGGGCATGCTCGGCGTCGTCGACGGCGTGCTGGCCGACCGCGCCTTCGTCGACGACCGCGCCACCCACGCCGCCGAGCTCGGCAGTGTCGAGGACGTGCGGCCGGCCGCGCCGCACAACGTGGCCAACGCGCTGGCCGCCGCCGCACTGGCCCGGGCCCACGGGGTGCCCCCGGTCGCCGTACGGGACGGGCTGCGGGCGTTCACCCCCGACGCGCACCGGATCGCCACCGTGGCCGAGGTCGCCGGGGTGCACTACGTCGACGACTCCAAGGCCACCAACCCGCACGCGGCCGCGGCGTCGCTGAGCGCCTACGACCCGGTGGTGTGGGTCGCCGGCGGGCTCGCCAAGGGCGCCCGCTTCGACGATCTCGTCCAGCAGGTCGGTCCGCGGCTGCGGGCGGTGGTGCTGCTGGGCGCCGACCGGGCCGTGCTTGCCGAGGCGCTGGCGCGACACGCGCCGGATGTCCGCGTGATCGAGGTCGCCGCGACCGACACTGGCGTCATGGACCGCGTCGTGGCCGAGGCGGCCGCGGTCGCCCGGCCGGGGGACACCGTGCTGCTCGCGCCGGGATGCGCGTCCATGGACCTGTTCGCCAACTATGGCGCACGCGGTGACGCCTTCGCCGAGGCGGTGCGGCGACTCCCCGGGGGTCGTGCCTAGAAGGGGCTGACGTGGCAACCACGACCGGGCAGCGGGGACAGGTCGGCATCGGCGCCGCCGTCGCGCGCACGCTCGATCGGCCGCTCACCTCCTACCACCTCGTGCGCGGGGCGACCGGCCTGCTGCTCGCGCTGGGCCTGCTGATGGTGCTCAGCTCCTCCAGCGTCGTGTCCTACTACCAGACCGGCAGCTCGTACTCGATCTTCTTCAAGCAGGCCGTCTGGGTGCTGATCGCGCTGCCCTGCGCCTGGGTCGCGGCCCGGCTGCCGCTGACGCTGGTCAGACGGCTCTCCGGGCTCTTCCTGCTGTTCAGCGCCGTCCTGCTGGTGCTCACCTACACGCCGCTGGGCATCGAGGTCAACGGCAACCGCAACTGGGTGTCCTTCGGCGGGCCGTTCCGCATCCAGCCCTCCGAGCTGGCCAAGCTGTCGCTGGTGCTGTGGCTGGCCGCGCTCTACCAGCGCAAGGGCCGCCGGCTGCAGGAGTGGCGGCATCTGCTGTGGCCGATGGCCCCGGTGTCGGTGGTCATCGCGGGGCTCGTCGTCGGGCAGCGCGACCTCGGCACCGCGCTGGTGCTGTTCGCGGTGATCCTCGGCCTGGTCTGGGTGGTGGGGGCGCCGCTGCGGCTGTTCGTCGGCTCGTTCCTCGCGGTCGGCGCGGTGGCCATGTTCCTGGTGTCGCTGAGCTCGAGCCGCATCGAGCGGCTCACCAACTTCCTCAACCCGTTCGCCGACTACCAGGACACCGGCTGGCAGGCCGCGCACGGGTTCTTCGCGCTGGCCAACGGCGGCTGGTGGGGTGTCGGGCTCGGGGCCAGCACACAGAAGTGGGAGGGCAAGCTGCCCGCGGCCCACAACGACTTCATCTTCGCGATCATCGGCGAGGAGCTCGGGCTGTTCGGCACCCTGGTCGTGCTGATCCTGTTCGGGCTGCTCGCCTACGCCGGGCTGCGCATCGCCTCCCGCACCCGCGACCCGTTCGCCCGCTACGCCGCGGCCGGCATCACCATCTGGCTGGCCGCGCAGGCGGTGATCAACATCGGCATGGTGCTGGGCCTGCTGCCGGTCATCGGCATCCCGCTGCCGCTGGTGTCCTATGGTGGCTCGGCGCTGCTGCCGACGCTGGTGGCGCTCGGCCTGCTGACCAACCTGGCCAAGACCGAGCCCGGGGCCGCCGTCGCGTGGCGCGCGCACCATCGGCAGAGCCTCGCCGTGCGGTGGGGCCTGGTACGACGACCACGAGGACGATGACCGACGACGCCGGAACCGGAGACCGCGGGCGCACCGGGCACAGCGGGGGCCTGCGCGTACTCATGGCCGGCGGCGGTACGGCCGGGCACACGTCCCCGCTGATCGCCACCGCCGACGCGCTGCGCCGGCTGCGGCCGGAGGCGGAGGTCACCGCGCTGGGCACCCCGCGCGGCCTGGAGGTGCGGGTGATCCCCGAGGCCGGGCTGCCGCTCGAGCTGATCCCGCCGGTGCCGCTGCCGCGCCGTCCCTCCGCAGACCTGGTGCGGCTGCCCGGGCGGCTGCGCGGCGCAGTGCGCGCCACGCACGACGTCTTCGACCGGGTGCGTCCCGACGTGGTCGTCGGCTTCGGCGGCTACGTGTCGGTGCCCGCCTACGTCGTCGCGAAGCGGCGCGGGGTGCCGCTGGTCGCCCACGAGGGCAACGCGCTGCCCGGCGTCGCCAACCGGTTCGCCGCCCGGGTGTGCACCATCCACGTGGCCACGTCGTTCCCCGACACCGACCTGCGCCACGCCCGCTACACCGGGCTACCGATCCGCCGGCTCATCTCCGACACCGACCGCGACGGGTTGCGGGAACAGGCGCGCGCGACCTTCGGGCTGGACGCCGACCGGCCGACGCTGCTGGTGACCGGCGGCTCGCAGGGTGCGCGCCGGCTCAACGACGCCGTCGGCGGGGCCGCCGACGCGCTGGGCGAGGCGGGGGTGCAGGTGCTGCACGTCGCCGGGCCGAAGGGACAGGTGTCGGTGTCGCCGCAGCCGCACCGCCCGCCGTACGTCGTGGTGCCCTACGTCGACCGGATGGACCTGGCCTACGCCGCGGCCGACGCGATCGTGTGCCGTTGCGGCTCCAGCACCGTCACCGAGGTGGCCTCGCTCGGCGTGCCCGCGGTCTTCGTGCCGCTGCCGCACGGCAACGGGGAGCAGGCGTTCAACGCCAGGGCCGTGGTCGAGGCCGGCGGCGGGCTGCTGGTCGACGACGCTGCGCTCACCCCGCAGTGGGTGGGCGCGCACGTGCCGGGGCTGCTGACCGACCCCGACCGGCTGCGGGCGATGGGCGCGGCCGCCGAGGGACTGATCCCGCGCGACGCGGACGAGCGGCTGGCCGAGATGGTGCTCGAGGTCGCCGGGGGGCACGGATGAGGCTGCCGGTGCCGGAGGACCGGCCTGGCCTGGACGACCTCGGCCGGGTGCACTTCGTCGGGATCGGCGGGGCCGGTCTGTCGGCGATCGCGCGGATCATGCTGGCCCGCGGGGTCGCAGTCTCGGGCAGCGACGCGGCTGTGTCGCCGGTGCTCGCCGACCTCGAGGCGCGCGGCGCCCGGGTCTTCGTCGGCCACGACGCCACGCACATCGACGACCTGGCCGACACCGACACGCTGGTGGTCTCCACCGCTGTGCGCGAGACCAACCCGGAGGTGGTGGAGGCGCGCCGGCGGGGCCTGCGGCTGCTTCCGCGCTCGGCCGGGCTCGACGCGGTGATGCAGGACCACCGGGTGGTCGCGGTCGCCGGCACCCACGGCAAGACCACCACCACGTCGCTGCTGACCGTCGCGCTGCTGGGTGCCGGCGCGGACCCGTCGTACGCGATCGGCGGCGAGCTCACGGTGTCCGGCACCAACGCCCACCAGGGGTCCGGCGACCTGTTCGTCGCCGAGGCCGACGAGAGCGACGGCGCGTTCCTCGTCTACTCCCCGCACGCCGCGGTGGTGACCAACGTCGAGGCCGACCACCTCGACAACTGGGGCAGCGAGCAGGCGTACTTCGAGGCGTTCGTGCAGTTCCTCGACCGCGTCGACCCGGACGGGTTCCTGGTCTGCTGCGTCGACGACGACGGCGCGCGCCGGCTCGCCGACGTGGCCCGCAGCCGCGGTCTGCGGGTGGTCGGGGTGGGCCAGAGCGACGACGCGGACGTGCAGGTGCGCGACGTGGCGTTCGCGGCCGCCACCTCGACCTTCGACGTGCTGCGGTACGGCGAGCGCGCCGGCCGGGTACGGCTGCAGATCCCCGGCATGCACTACGTGCTCGACGCGGCCTGTGCGCTGGCCGCGGCGCTCGAGCTCGGCCACGACTTCGCGGCGCTGCGCGACGGGCTGCAGGGGTTCACCGGCACCCGCCGCCGGATGGAGCTCAAGGGCACCTCGGGGGGCGTGCGGGTCTACGACAGCTACGCGCACCACCCGACCGAGATCCGCGCCGACATCCTGGCCGGGCGGATGCTGGCGGGTGAGGGCCGGCTGGTGGTCTGCTTCCAGCCGCACATGTTCAGCCGGACACGGATCTTCGCCACCCAGATGGCGGCCGCGCTCGCGCTGGCCGACCGGGTCGTCGTGATGGACGTCTACCCCGCCCGGGAGGAGCCGGAGCCGGGCGTGGACGGTGCCCTGGTGGCCCGCCAGGTGCCGGCCGGCCCGGCCGAGGTGGTGTTCGAGCCCGACCGCGACGAGGTGGTGCCGCGGCTGGCCGCGATGGCGGGCGCCGGCGACGTCGTCCTCACGCTCGGGGCCGGCGACATCACCCACCTCGGGCCGCATCTGCTGAGCGCGCTGGAGGGCCGATGAGCCCGCGCCCGCGCTCCAGCCGCAGCCGGTTCGCCAGCCGGGCGCGGGCCCGCCGGTGGGCCCTGCTGCGCCGGGCGCTGGTGGGGCTGGTGCTGGTCGGCATGGTCGCGGGCGCCGGCTGGCTGGTGTTCTTCTCCTCGGTGCTGGCCGTCGAGCGGGTCGAGGTGACCGGCGTGCGCACCGTCCCGGCCGACCGGGTCGCGGCGGCCGCCGCCGTGCCGGTGGGCGGCCCGCTCGCCCGGGTCGACGTCGACCGGGTGCGCCGTCGCGTCGAGCAGGTCGGGGTCGTCGCCCGGGCCGACATCGGCCGCGCCTGGCCGCACACCCTCACCATCGACGTCACCGAGCGCACGCCGGTCGCGGCGGTGCGCAGCCCCCGGGGCTTCCGGCTGGTCGACGCCGGCGGCGTGATGTACCGCACCGTGGCGCAGGCCCCGAAGCGGCTGCCGGTGATGACCGTGGGGTCGCAGCCCGGCGCCCGGGAGGAGGCCGCCGCGGTGGTCGCGTCGCTGCCGCGTTCGCTGGAGCGGCGGGTGCGTGCGGTCGAGGCAGCGACGATGGACTCCATCGAGCTGTGGCTGCGCGGCGGCCGCACCGTGGTCTGGGGGAGCGCGGAGAGCTCCGCGCTCAAGGCCGAGGTGCTGGCCGCCCTGCTGCAGCGGCGCTCCCAGGCGGCCAGCGTGTACGACGTGAGCGTGCCCGGCGCGCCCACCCTCGACGTCGGCTGAAACCCGGGCACCCCGCAGGGCAACCCGGAATTCTCGATCCGCCGTGACGCGCGCGGCGTGTTGCTTGGTCGGGTCCGCGCATCTCGCGTAACTTCCGGGTCAAGGTTCCAGGTTGACATAACTATAACCCTCTACTTGAGGGTGAGGGTTCAGGGAGAAGACCTGGAGCCGTCTTCCCCACCGGCCGTACACATCACAAGCGAGAGGCGCTCGTCGTGGCAGCACCGCAGAACTACCTCGCGGTCATCAAGGTCGTCGGCATCGGCGGCGGTGGCGTCAACGCGGTCAACCGGATGATCGAGGTTGGCCTCAAGGGCGTCGAGTTCATCGCGATCAACACCGACGCCCAGGCGTTGCTGATGAGCGACGCCGACGTCAAGCTCGACATCGGACGGGAGCTGACGCGGGGCCTGGGGGCCGGCGCGCAGCCCGACGTCGGCACCAAGGCCGCCGACGACCACGCGGAGGAGATCGAGGAGGTGCTCAAGGGCGCCGACATGGTCTTCGTCACTGCGGGCGAGGGCGGCGGCACCGGCACCGGCGGTGCCCCGGTGGTCGCCCGGATCGCGCGCTCGCTGGGCGCGCTGACCATCGGCGTGGTCACCCGGCCGTTCGCGTTCGAGGGGCGCAAGCGCGCCAACCAGGCCGAGGAGGGCATCGAGGGCCTGCGTGAAGAGGTCGACACGCTGATCGTCATCCCCAACGACCGGCTGCTGTCCATCAGCGACCGCCAGGTCAGCGTGCTCGACGCGTTCAAGCAGGCCGACCAGGTGCTGCTGCAGGGCGTCTCGGGCATCACCGACCTGATCACCACGCCCGGGCTGATCAACCTCGACTTCGCCGACGTCAAGTCGGTGATGTCCAACGCCGGCTCGGCGCTGATGGGGATCGGGTCGGCCCGCGGCGAGGACCGCTCGGTGGCCGCCGCTGAGATGGCGGTCTCCAGCCCGCTGCTCGAGGCCTCGATCGACGGCGCCCACGGGGTGCTGCTGTCGATCGCGGGCGGCTCCGACCTGGGGTTGTTCGAGATCAACGAGGCCGCGGCGCTGGTGTCGCAGGCCGCGCATGCCGAGGCCAACATCATCTTCGGCGCCACCATCGACGACGCGCTCGGCGACGAGGTGCGTGTCACGGTGATCGCGGCCGGCTTCGACGGCGGCATGCCCAAGCGCCGTGACCAGCACCAGCCGGCGCTGCGACGGGAGCAGCCGGCCCAGCCGCGCGAGCAGCAGGCCCGCCCGGCGCCCGCCGTGGC
>JALZDI010000274.1 GCA_030862655.1 Actinomycetota bacterium
CGAGGAGTTTCTCTACACCCATCCCGACATCACCGACGTGCAGGTCATCGGTGTACCTGACGAGAAGTACGGCGAGGAGCTGTGCGCGTGGGTGCAGCTGCGCGAGGGCGCGGAGCCGCTGGACGCACACAAGGTGCGCACGTTCGCCAGCGGCAAGCTGGCGCACTACAAGATCCCGCGCTACGTGCTCGTCGTCGACGAGTTCCCGATGACCGTCACCGGCAAGGTGCGCAAGATCGAGATGCGCGAGAAGTCCGTCGGCCTGCTCGACCTGTCCTCGGCCGCGGACGTGAAGAACGCCTGACCGAGACTGCCCCGCTCTGACCCGGCCCCGTACCCTGGCCGGGTGACTGACAGCGCCGGCCCGGTCGTGGGTTTCGACCTCGACATGACTCTGCTCGACTCGCGTCCTGGCGTCGCGGCCACCTACGATGCGCTGTCCCGCGAGACCGGCGTGCCGATCGACACCGCCGCGGTGGTCAACCGGCTGGGACCGCCCGCCCATCAGGAGCTGGCGAACTGGTTCCCCGCCGAGCAGGTCCAGACCGCCACGGCCCGCTACCTGGCGCTGTACCCGCAGCACGGTGTGGACCCCACGACGCCGCTGCCGGGAGCGGTCGAGGCGCTGGCCGCGGTGCGACGACACCGTGGCCGTTCGGTGGTCGTGACCGGCAAGCACCCGTCCAACGCCGAGCTGCACATGAGCCATCTGGACCTGGACATCGACGTCGTCGTCGGTGGCCTGTGGGGCGGGGGGAAGGGACCGGCGCTGACCGAGCACGGAGCGAGCCTCTACGTCGGCGACCATGTCCTCGACGTCGAGGGCGCCCGGGCTGCCGGGGTGACCAGCGTAGGGGTCGCCACCGGACCGTGCTCGGCCCAGGAGCTGTCCGCCGCGGGCGCCGACGTCGTGCTCGCCGACCTGCGCGAGTTTCCGGCCTGGCTCGACGAGCACCTGCTGACGAGCCGGCTCGCTGACCTCGAGACGCGGCTGCGCGAGCACGGGCGGATGGTGGTCGCGTTCAGCGGGGGAGCGGACTCGTCGCTCCTGCTGGCGGCCGCGGTACGGGCGGTCGGAGCCGACAACGTCGTCGCCGCCACCGCGGTGTCCGGGTCTCTGCCCGGCGCCGAGCTCGACGCGGCACGCCGCTTCGCCGCCGACCTCGGCGTCCGCCACCTCACCCCGGCCACGCACGAGATCGAGCGCGACGGCTACCGCGCCAACGCCGGCGACCGCTGCTACTTCTGCAAGGCCGAGCTGCTGGACGTGCTCGGCCCGGTAGCGCGGCAGGAGGGTGCGGTCCCGGCCACCGGCACCAACGCCGACGACGTGGTCGCCGGGTTCCGGCCCGGCATCCGCGCGGCCGCCGAGCGCGGTGCCGTCACGCCCCTGCGCGACGCCGGCCTGACCAAGGAGCAGGTGCGCACGGCCTCCCGCCGTTGGGGTCTGCCGACGTGGGACAAGCCGGCCGCGGCCTGCCTGTCCTCGCGGATCGCGTACGGCGTCGAGGTGACCCCGCACCGGCTGGCTCGGGTCGAGCGGGCCGAGGCGGCGCTGCGCTCCTGGCTCGGCAGCCACGGCGCCGCGGTGCGCGACCTGCGGGTCCGCGACCTGGGCGAACGCGCCCGGGTCGAGGTCGACCCGGACCTGGTGACGCTGGTGCAGCAGTCGTCCGAGGCGCTGCAGGTGGTGCGTGCCGCGGGGTTCGACGACGTCGAGTTCGACTCCCGCGGCTTCCGCTCCGGGTCGATGAACGAGATGCTGGCCGATCCGGAGCGCTTCCGCTAGCGGCCACGTCGTACCCTGGTGGGCGCTCTGCGACATCCGCAGGGCCTGGACGACACACATCACGCGAGGTCATCGGTGCCGACTGGCAAGGTCAAGTGGTACGACGCGGAGAAGGGCTTCGGCTTCTTGACCCGCGACGACGGCGACGACGTCTACGTCCGCTCGTCGGCGCTGCCGACCGGCGTCTCGACGCTCAAGGCCGGCACCCGGGTCGAGTTCGGCGTGGTGTCGGGACGCAAGGGTGACCAGGCGCTGCAGCTGCGGGTGCTCGACCCCACCCCGTCTGTCGCCAAGGCCAAGCGCAAGCCGCCCGAGGAGATGGTGCGGATCGTCGAGGACCTGATCCAGCTGCTCGACCACGTGGAGAGCAGCTACCGCCGCGGCCGTCATCCGGAGTCCCGCACCTCGAAGCAGACCGCGTCGGTGCTGCGCCGGCTCGCCGACGAGCTGGAGCTCTGAGCCGCCCGAGCCGTGCTAGCCCCAGCGCTGCGGGGCCGCCGGCGGCAGCGCGAACCGGGCCTGCCGCTGCCGCAGCAGCACCCGGCGCCGCAGCACCAGCACCGCCCAGACCAGCAGCAGGCCGGCGGCCACCCCCAGGCCCAGCCGCGGGATGAGCGGCATCAGGGTGCCGAGCCCGCCCCCGAGCACCCAGGACAGCTGCAGCATCGTCTCGGACCGCGCGAACACGCTGGTGCGCACGTGCTCGGGCACCTCGTCCTGGATCAGCGCGTCCAGCGCGAGCTTGCCGAGCTGCTGGCAGAGGCCGACGGTGACGCCGAGCGCGACCGCGAACACCAGGCCGTAGAACAGCGCGGCGACCACCGCCATCACGGCGTCGGCCACCAGCACGACCAGCACGACGATGTCGGGGCGCAGGTTCCTCAGGTAGCTCCCGGCGACGGTGCCGACCGTGCTGCCCGCGCCGGCGGCCCCGATGACCAGCCCGAGCAGCAGGTCGGGGCGTTCCTCCCAGCCGGCGAACGGCTGGTCGCGCAGCAGGAAGGCCATGAACATGGTGAGGAAGCCCGACAGCGCACGCAGCCCGATGTTGCACCGCAGCCCGGTCACCACGGTGGAGGTGAACCCGAAGCCGAGGCTGCGGCGGCTGCGGCCGTCCATCTCGCCGTAGTGGATCTGCTCCTCGCCGGCCGCGGAGTCCACCCGGGAGGGCAGCAGGATCGACAGCACGGTGCCGCCCACGAACACCAGGAACGCGTAGCGCAGCGTCCACTGCGAGCCGATCAGCGAGGCTCCCACCGCCAGCGGCGCCGAGATCGCGCCGCCGGCCAGGCTGGCCAGGCCCATCCGGGAGTTGACCCGCACCAGGGTCAGGCCGGGCGGGATCAGCCGGGGTACGGCGCTGGAGCGCGTCACCTGGTACGCCTTCGAGGCCACCAGTACGCCGAGCGCCGCCGGGTAGAGCGCGACCGAGTCGGTGACCACCGAGGTCGCCAGCACCCAGCACAGGAAGCCGCGCAGCGCCATCGTCGAGCCGATCGCCCATCGCCGTCCGCGGCGGAACCGGTCCAGGAACGGGCCGATCAGTGGGGCGACGATGGCGAACGGCAGCAGCGTCAGCAGCAGGAACAGCGCCACCTGACCGCGGGCCTCGCCGGTGGGCACCTGGAAGAACAGCGTGCCGGCCAGCGCGACCGCCACCGCGGAGTCGCCGGCGGCGTTGACCGCGTGCAGCTCCAGCATCCGTGCCAGGCCCGACTCCCCGGCCCCCTCGGCGTGGCTGGCC
>JALZDI010000275.1 GCA_030862655.1 Actinomycetota bacterium
CCTCGAAGCAGATCGTGAGCCGGCGGAGCCCGGCCTCGCAGCGGCGCAGCTCGTCGCGGACCGTCTCGGGCGCGGCCCCGCGCAGCTGGTCGAGGTCGACCTCCTCGACGTCGAAGGCGACGTCGTAGAGCTGCCCGGCCAGCTCGGACAACGCGGTGTACTCCCGCGACAGCACGTCGTTCAGCAGCAGGCGGACGCGGGCGTCGCCGATGGTGCTGAGGTCTTGCTCGCTGATTGCCATGACCAGACGGTACGGGCGAGCACCGACACCGGCCTTGATCTCAAGTGCGCTTGAAGTCGTACAACGAGTACGGTGCCCACCGATGAGTTCCCCGCACGACCGGGGTCTGCCCCAGGTGAAGGGCACGCGACAGCGGACAACCGTGCGACGACCCGGGAGGGACGACCTCGATGACACACGCGATCCTGGCCGAGGGGCTGGTGAAGCGCTTCGGTGAGACCACCGCGCTGAACGGCGTGGACCTGGCGGTCGCGCCCGGCACCGTGCTCGGGCTGCTCGGGCCCAACGGCGCCGGCAAGACCACCGTGGTCCGGGTGCTGGCCACCCTGCTGCGGCCCGACGCCGGGCACGCCACCGTCGGCGGGTACGACGTGTCCCGCGACCCCCACCGGGTGCGCGGCCTGATCGGCATGACCGGCCAGTACGCCTCGGTCGACGAGAACCTCACCGGCGCGGAGAACCTGCTGCTCATCGGCAGGCTGCTGGGCCGGCCGAGGGCCGAGGCCAAGCAGCGGGCCCGGGACCTGCTGGCGCGGTTCGGGCTGGCCGAGGCCGCCGGCCGGGCGGCCAAGACCTACTCCGGCGGCATGCGCCGTCGCCTCGACCTCGCGGCCAGCCTGGTCGGGCGGCCGCAGATGCTCTACCTCGACGAGCCGACCACCGGGCTGGACCCGCGGGCGCGGCTCGAGCTGTGGGACCTGGTGCGCGGCCTCGTCCGGGACGGCGTGACCGTGCTGCTGACCACGCAGTACCTCGAGGAGGCCGACGAGCTGGCCGACGAGATCGCGGTCATCGACCGCGGCGCGGTGATCGCCACCGGCACGCCGGCGCAGCTGAAGGCCCGCACGGGGGCGCAGAGCCTGGCGATCCGCGCTGCCGACGAGCAGGACATCCCGACCGTGCTGTCCGTCGTACACGAGCTGGTGGGCCGGGAGCCCGAGCTGGAGGGGCAGCTGGTGACCGCACCGGTCACCGATCCCGCTGTGCTCCCGGCCGCCGTACGCCGGCTCGACGACGCCGGTGTCGTGATCACCGAGCTGACCCTGCGCAACTCCAGCCTCAACGAGGTGTTCCTGTCCCTGACCGGGCACACCGCCGACGCGTCCGACCAGACCATGGGAGACAAGGAAGAGGTGTCGGCATGACCGCCGTCCCGACCACGATGCCGACCGCCCGGCCGGAGGGCCCGGCCAAGAGGCTCACCCTCGTCGAGGGCCTGCGGCAGAGCGCGACGCTGGCCTGGCGCACGCTGGTGCAGATCCGGCACAACCCCTGGGAGCTGGGCGACTTCAGCTTCCAGCCGATCATGTTCCTGCTGATGTTCACCTACGTGTTCGGCGGCGCGATCGAGGGGTCGACGGGGGAGTACCTGACGTTCGCGCTGCCCGGGATCATCGTGATGAACATGCTGTTCGTGACCATGTACGTCGGGCTGGGGCTCAACACCGACCTCACCAAGGGCGTGTTCGACCGGCTGCGGTCGCTGCCGCTGGCCCGGTGGGCGCCGATGGCCGGTCGGATCACTGCCGACCTGGTCAAGCAGGCCTGGTCGGTGGTGCTGCTGCTCGGCGTCGGGATGCTCCTGGGATTCCGGATCGGCACCTCGCTGCTCGCGGTGCTCGGCGCGACCGCGCTGATCCTCGCCTTCGCCCTGGCGTTCTCCTGGGTGTCGGTCCTGGTCGGCGTGCTGGCCAAGGACCCCGAGCACGTGCAGATCTTCGGCTTCACCGCGCTCTTCCCGGTCACCTTCGTCAGCAACGTGTTCGTGCGCGAGGAGACCATGCCGGACTGGCTGCGGGCCGTGGTCGAGGTCAACCCGGTCTCGATCCTGGCCGACGCCAGCCGCGGCCTGCTGGTGGGCGGGCCGGTCGCGGGACCGGTGACCTGGTCGCTGGTGTGCGCGGTCGCGATCACCGCGGTGTTCGCGCCTTTGTCGATGTGGGCGTTTCGGCGGCGGGTGAACGCCTGACGCGCAACCTCCACGCGATCGAACGCCACTCGGGTGGGGCGCGTGGCGTCGTCGCTTGGCAGGGAGGCCGTTGGATACAGTGTGCGGACTGCCGGAAGGGGAGGCGATGCTCCGCACCTCGACACTGGAGCAACGTGTTCACGACTAGGCCCGAACTGCGCGGCACGTTCGGGATGGTCGCGTCGACGCACTGGCTCGGGTCGTCGGCGGGGATGGCGGTCCTCGAGCGCGGCGGCAACGCGTTCGACGCGGCCGTGGCCACCGGCCTGGTGCTGCAGGTGGTCGAGCCGCACCTGAACGGGCCCGGCGGCGAGGTGCCGATCCTGGTGTGCCCGGCCGGGGACCCACGGGTGCGCGCGGTCAACGGACAGGGGCCGGCGCCGGCCGCGGCGAGCAGCCGGCATTTCGCCGACCTGGGGCTGGACCTGGTGCCGGGCACCGGGCTGCTGCCGGCGTGCGTGCCCGGCGCGTTCGACGCCTGGATGCGGCTACTGGCCGAGTACGGCACGCTGCGCCTGGGCGAGGTGCTGCAGTACGCGATCGGCTACGCCCGCGACGGGT
Organism: Actinomycetota bacterium; assembly: GCA_030862655.1. The sequence continues at coordinate 2,772 of JALZDI010000275.1, forward strand.
ATCCCGTCGTACCGCGCATCACCGCCACCATCGGCGGGGTCGAGCGGCTGTTCCGCGAACAGTGGCAGGAGTCGGCGCGGGTCTACCTCGGCGACGGGGTGCCCGAGCCGGGCAGCAGGTTCCGCAACCCCGACCTCGCGCGCACGTACCAGCGCATCGTCGACGAGGCGGAGGCCGTGACCGCCGACCGCGACGGACAGATCGACGCAGCCCGTGATGCGTTCTACCGCGGTTTCGTCGCCGAGACGATAAACACCTACCTTGCCACCGCGAAGGTGATGGACTCCTCCGGCGAACGGCACGCCGGGCTGTTGTCCGGAGACGACCTCGCGGGCTACGCCGCGGAGGTCGAGGAGCCCGCGCACCTGGACTACCACGGCTGCACCGTCTACAAGACCGGGCCGTGGGGCCAGGGACCGGTGCTGCTGCAGCAGCTCGCGCTGCTGCGCGGGTTCGACCTGCAGGCGATGGGCCACAACAGCCCCGACCTCGTGCACACCGTGGTCGAGTGCGCCAAGCTCGCCTTCGCCGACCGAGAGGCGTGGTATGGCGACCCCGCCGCCGTCGACGTCCCGCTCGCGGCCCTGCTGGGGGAGGCGTACGCCGCCGACCGCCGTACCCTCGTCGGCGACGACGCGTCCCACGTGCTGCGACCGGGAACGGTGGAGGGCCGGGAGCCGCGGCTGCCCCGCGCCGCGTACGGCACGCAGCCGGTGGGGTCCAGCGCCGGCGCCGGCGAGCCGACGGTGCCGTACAGCTCG
>JALZDI010000276.1 GCA_030862655.1 Actinomycetota bacterium
AACGCGAAAGGGCCTTCATCACGAACCTCCCAGGTTCTCCTCGGTCGTCGGCCCGAACCCGGCGGCCTTGCTATTTCCTGCTTCGATCTTGCGCCTGACTGACCGCCCGGTCAAGACCGTGCGGCACTGACATGCCGACAGGGTCCTAGGCGCGTGGCCGCTGCTGGCGTCCGCCGTACCTTGCGCCATAGCGCTCACTGCGGCGGACGTTGCCCCCAGGCGGACAGGGCGCAACGCGTGCAGGCGGGTCCACGTAGCCTCGTCGGGTGCGCATGAAGGCAAGGCGCGGTCTCAGGCTCGCCGTACTCGGTGCCGCCGCGCTGGCGGGTGGGGTCGCCCTGCTCGTCACCTGGCCCCCCGGACCGGAGGAGCTCGTGTTTGCGCCCGCGATCGGGCCCGACGGACAGCCGGTGCAGACCGTCTCGACGCTGTCGGACTCGCACCTGGTCGCCGACGACTCCTGGTTCCGGCTGACCGTGGCGGCGGGTCGGCTGGAGGGATACGCCGTGGGGACGCTCGCATCGCAGCCGGGCGCCGACGCCGAGACCGTCCGACAGCTGGCCGACCAGACCAGCGAGTCGGACTGGGTGGTGGTGCAGGCCGGCACCAACGACCTGCTCGGCGGCCAGTCACCGGCGGGGGCGTTCGCCGACGTGCAGGCGCTGGTGCGGGCGGTCCGCGGCCCGCGGGTCATCCTCGCGCTGGTGCCGCCGGCCAACGAACGGCCCGCCGCGGTCGTGCAGCTGAACCGGCTGCTGCGCGAGTGGGCCGAGTCGCAGGAGCTCCCGGTGCTGGACGTCTACTCAGCCGTCGCCACCGGCAACGGAAGGTTCCTGCCCGGCACGACTGACGACGACGTGCACGTCAACGGCCGGGGTGCGCAGCTGCAGGCCGACGCGGCCACGCGGCAGCTGCGTCGGATCCTGCCCTAACGGCCACCCCGCCGACGGACCCTCAGGCGGACGCCCCCGACCGATCCTCGGAGGCGTGCTTCTTCTCCTGGCTGGCCAGCTCGCGGGCGTGCTGCGTGTCGATCCGCACCCGCTCCCCCGCGTGCCGCATCGTCATCCAGGCCAGCTCGGACGCGTGCCGCACCTCCATCCACGCGTGCTGGGCCGCGTGACCGGCGCTCATCATCGTCTTGCGCTTGGAGTTCGCGTCGGTCATCTTCTCGTGCGCGGCCACGTGCCGGTCCGCGAGCTGCGCATGGTCGTCGGCGTGGCGGGTGCACAGCTTCTCGTGTGCGGCCAGGTGCCGGCGCGACACGTCGGCATGGTCCTGCACGTGCCGCCGCTCCACCTCGGCGTGGTCGGCCGCGTGCCCGGGCTGCCCCGTGGCTCCGACAGAGTGCATGTCCGGTTCCGCCATGGTGATCACCTCGTTCGAGGGGACAACGTCACCTCGACGCTACCCCAGTGCACGCGACCCTGACAGGGCACCTCAGGCGGCCGCCATCAGCCCCAGCGGCTGCGGCGCAAACCCCGGGAACAGCGTCGGCAGGCTGACCGCCGGGAACCTTGCGCCGACGATCTCGGCGAGCACGCTGCGGTAGTCGGTGGTGACGGCGAGGTCGCCGCTCACCAGGCTGCCGTCGGCCAGGCCGGGCCAGGTGCCGTAGTACTTCCCACCACGCACTCCCCCGCCGAGCACCAGCACGCAGTTGCCGTGGCCGTGGTCGAGTCCGTTGGCGCCGTTCTCCGCGACCCTGCGGCCGAACTCGCTGAGCGTGACCACCGTGACCCGGTCGCCCAGCGCCCCGAGGTCGGTGAAGAACGCCCCCAGCGCCCGGGCCATCTCGTCGACCCGGTTGCGCATCTGCCCAGACGAGACCGTGCCCATGCTCGTGTGCATGTCCCAGGAGCCGTAGTCGAGGGTCACCACCCGCGTGCCCAGCTCGGCGCGGACCAGGGCCGCGGTCTCCGCCAGCGCCGTGCCCAGGCCGCCCGAGGGGTACGCCGCGCCGTTCTGCGGGCTGACCGGAGCCGAGGCCAGGGCGGAGAACGTCGTGGTCGTGTCCAGCGCCGAGCGGGCACCCCGGCCCAGCGCGCCGCCGACCGAGCCCCACACGCGGGTCAGCGAGTCCTCCTGCCGGCCCCTCCACACCGGGTCGCTGGACCCCGACAGCTGCAGGTCCCGAAGCCGGTCGGCGGCCAGCGTGGGTGCGGACCCGTACAGCGACGTGGGCGCCATCGGGGTGCCGAGCTGGATCGCCTCGGCCGGGTTCGCCGTACCCACCAGGCCCACCATGCGGTTGATCCAGCCGCGGCGCTCGGCGGACCCGGGGTCGGCGTCCTCGACCGCCTCCATCGCGGCGAAGTGGCTGCGGTTGGGCTGCGGCAGCCCGACCGCCTGCACGGCGGCGAACCGGGCGGTGTTCCACAGCGGCAGCAGCGGCGCGAACGCCGGGTGCAGGCCGAACAGGGGGTCGGCGGCGAGCAGCTGGCCCGCGGGTACGGCGATGCGCGGCCGCGCCGGCGCGTAGTCGCGGTCGCCGTGCGGCACCACCATCGACAGCCCGTCGGCACCGCCGCGCAGGCTGAGCACCACGAGCACGTTGCCGCCGGCCTCCGCGCCGTAGGCGACCTGGGTGAACACGTCGCCGAAGACCGCGGTGGTGGCCAGGGCGCCGGCCGTGGCCACGGTGCCCTTGAGGAAGGTGCGGCGACCGGTCTGGAAGTCGGCGCAGCCGCAAGTCTGGTCCGGGGCGAAGGAGGTCATCACAGGTCCTGTCAACGGGTCATGTGCTGGGGCGAGTTGAGGACGGTGGCGAGCAGCATGTCCACCCGCCAGTCGCCGAGGTCGTCGAGCCGGGCGATGGTGTGGCCGCGCGCCATGCCCTGGTGGGTGGCGACCGCGGCCTTCAGCGCCGTCGTGGCCGGGCGGGCCAGCAGCCGCCGGCTGACGTGGTCGACGACGGCGTCGAGGCTTGCCGGCAGCGGAGGCAGCCAGTCTTCGAACGACCGGTACGTCGCGCCCGACGTCCAGCCTCCGGCCAGGTTGCGGTGGATCGACCAGGAGTTGAGCATCCGGCCGGCCGAGGTCCAGGCGTCGGCGACGTCCGGCGGGCCGTCGGGGCGCGGCCAGTCGAAGGGCCGCTGGCCCATGAAGTCGGTGTGCCAGGCGGTCGCGTGGGCGAAGTCGCCGTCGTCGGTCGGCCTGGCGGCCTTGACGTCGAGTGCACGGTAGGAGGCGACCGCGTCCTCGCTCGGCGTGCGCACCTTGGCGCCGACCGAGTCGGCGAAGTCGGGGTGGTCGACCAGTGCGCGCAGCGTGGCCTTGATGTCGGTGCCCGAGTCCGTGTACGCCTTGGCGACCGCCCGGACGTGGGACAGCGACGGCTCGTCGCGCACGAACCGCACGCACAGCTTGCGGGCGATGTTGCGGGCGGTGGCCGGGTGCCGGGCCAGGTAGCGCAGGTAGGCCCGGGCGACGGCCTGCCCGTCGGGCTCGGCGTTGGTGGCCTCGAAGCCCAGCACCCGCACCGCGCCGGTGTGGTGGTCGTCGGGGGAGTAGAAGCCCACCCAGCTGTCCC
>JALZDI010000277.1 GCA_030862655.1 Actinomycetota bacterium
GTGAGCAGCAACGCGGTCAACGCGCCCACGCCGACTCCGGCCCCGGCCCGGCCGAGGACGACGCGCGGGCTCGGGGCGAGGACGGCCGCCACGGCCGCGACCGCGAGCCCGCCGACCGCCGCGAGGCTCCACGGCTGCACCGGCGGGGCGACCTCCAGCGCGGCGAGCGGGTCGCCGAGGGTCCGTTGCCAGGTCTCGTAGGCCGACCCGAGCACGCGCACCAGCGCGATCATGACGGCGCCTACGAGGACGAGGCCGGGCAGGACCGCAGTGCCCACTGCGACGGCCCGAAGGCCGTGCCGCCACGGCGACGACCGCCGGCGCCCGGCCAGAGCAAGCGCCACCGCAACCGTCGCAACGACGAGAACGCCCGGTGTCGCCGCTAGCTCACGCAGGGGCAGCAGCGCGACCAGCACCGGCCCCGCCACTGCCGCGGACGCGGCCACACGGCGCAGCCCGGGGTGCAGGCGGGTCATGCCCGCGGGTACGGCGACCAGCAGCGAGGCGACCAGCAGCGGCACACCCCCGAGCCCGGCGAACAGCTCAGCGGTGCCGGCGGTGGCCAGTGCGCGTTCCAGCCCCAGGACCACCAGCACGGTCCAGGAGGCGAGCGCGCCGGCGGCCAGTGCGACCGCCACCACCCGCACCGACAGCCGCCACAGCACGACGGCGGCGAGCGCCGCGACGACCGTGGCGAGCGCGGCCAGCCACTCCAGCGCGAAGTCCCAGCCGAGCACGGCCAGCCGGAGCGCCTCGACGCTCGCCGCGACCGCGAGCAGCTGCTGGCCGACCAGCGAGCGGCAGCCGGTCCGCTGGGCCGCGAGAACCCAGGCAAGCCCGAAGACGAGCATGCTGAGCGCCACCAGCCAGCCGAACGCGGTGCCGTGCAGCGCCGACAGCACCGGCAGCCCGGCGTCGTTCCCGGCCACCAGGTCGATCAGCAGCAGGCCGCCCGCGACCAGCGTCAGCGCCTCGGTGGCGCCTCGCAGCCCCTGCCGCAGCGTCCAGACGGCGGCCGCGGTGACGACCGCGGTCACCCCGAGCAGGATCGTGGTACGCCAGGCCAGCGACAGGTCGGTCCAGGTGACCGCGACGAAGACGACCGCGGCCACGAGCACGCAGATCGTGCCCAGGCCGAGCAGTACCAGCGGTACCGAGACCACGGGCAGGCCCCGCCTCGGGCGCGTGGCGGCGGCCGGGGCGGGCGCCGGAGCTGGGACCGGTGCCGGGGTCGCGGACATCCGCCGGAGCAGGGTGAGCACCTGGTCGGCCCGGTGCAGCGTCGCGCGCAGGTCGTCGGCCGCGGGACCGACCTGGAGCAGGCCACAGCCGGGGCAGTGACTCGCCGTACCCACGGCCGTGCCGCAGTCGGGGCACCGGCCGGGCGCGAGGAAACGCATGGTCACGCCTCATTGAGCCACACCCGACGCCCGCGCAGAGCCGAAACACCCAAGCGACCGGCCGGCCGCCGGTGCGGGCGCGGCTACCAGGCCTTGGCCAGCAGCTCCAGGGTGCGCTGCTTCACCTCGCCGTCGTGGGCGGTCGCCGTCACCATCAGCTCGTCGGCGCCGGTCCGCTCGGCCAGCGCGCGCAGGTCCTGCGCGACCTCGTCCCCGGTGCCGGTCAGCTGCGTGCCCCGCAGCGCCGCCAGCCGTTCGTCGACCACCTGCCCCAGGAGCGTCTCGGCCTCCTGCGGCGTGACGATCGGCGCGAGACGGTTGGTGCGCAGCCCGATCGACACGACCCGGCTCGGGCCCGCGAGCCACTCCGCCTCCTCTGCGCTGCCGGCCGCGATCACCGAGGCGGTGACGATCGCGTACGGCCGTTCGAGCACCGGCGACGGGGCGAACCGGCTGCGGTAGAGGTCGACCGCGGCCACAGTGTCCCGGCTGCCGAAGTGGTTCGCGAACGCGAACGGCAGCCCGAGCTGCCCGGCCACCTGGGCGCTGTATCCCGACGACCCGAGCAGCCACACCGCCGGGGCGCTCGTCGCCGACGGCGTCGCCGAGAAGCGCGTCGCCAGCCCGTCGGCCGCGCGCTCGTCCCCGAGCAGCCCGAGCAGGTCGAGCAGGTGGTGCGGGAAGTCGTCGGCCCCCAGCGCGTCGGCTCCCCGGCGCAGGGCGGCCGCGGTCATCTGGTCGGTGCCCGGGGCCCTCCCGACGCCCAGGTCGATGCGGCCGGGGTGCAGAGCCTCCAGCATCGCGAACTGCTCGGCGACCACCAGCGGCGGGAAGTTCGGCAGCATGACGCCGCCCGAGCCCAGCCGGATGCGCTCGGTGGCGGCGGCGAGGTGGGCGATCTGCACCGGCGGCGACGTGGCCGCCACCATCGGCATGTTGTGGTGCTCGGCGACCCAGAACCGGTGGAAGCCCAGCCGGTCCGCGGTCTCGGCCAGGGCCGTGGTGGCGGCCAGCGCGGCGCCGCTCGACTGGCCGGCGGCCACGCCGGACAGGTCCAGCACCGACAACGGAAGACTCGGGTTCTCAGTCACGTGTGGCGCCAACGCGTCCTCGGCCGTGGTCATTCCTTCGGGGTGAGCAGCGCGACGCACTCGACGTGGTGGGTCATCGGGAAGATGTCGAACGCGCGCAGCCGGGTCAGGTGGTAGCCGCGCTCGCCGAAGGTCGCGACGTCTCGTGCCAGCGCCGCCGGGTCGCAGGCGACGTAGCAGACCGCCCGCGGACGCAGCGCCGCCACCTTGTCCACCACTTGGCGGCGGGCGCCGACCCGCGGCGGGTCGAGCAGCACCACGTCGGCACCGGACACGTCCAGCCCGGCGAGTACGGCGTCGACGCGGCCAATGTGCAGCACCACCTGCGGCAGGTCGTACAGGTTGCGGCGTGCGTCGCGCACCGCCCCGGCATGGCTCTCCACCGCGTGCACGCGTCCCGTGTCGCCGACGCGCTCACCCAGCGCGCCGGCGAACAGGCCCACTCCGCTGTACATGTCGACGGCGGTCTCCCCCGCCCGCGGCGCCAGCATCTCCAGCACAGCACCGGTGAGCGCGTCGGCGGCGCCGGGATGCACCTGCCAGAACCCGCCACCGCTCACCCGCCAGGACCGGCCGACCGCGGACTCGGTGACGTGCGCCCGGCCGCGCACCCGGTCGCCGTCCACGGCCACCTGGCCCTCGCCGTGCCCGGAGACCACAACCTCGACCGTCGCCGACCCCGGCCACCGCTCGTGGAGCACGTCGGGCAGGCCGGGATGCGCGATAGGGCAGTCATCCAGCGGCACCACGTCGTGCGACCGGTGCCGGCGCAGACCCGCCCGGCCCTGCTCGTCGGTGGCGAACCGGACCCGGGTGCGCCAGTCGAGACCGTCGGCGTCGCCCGCGACCGGTTCCACGTCGACGTCGACCTCGACCCGTGCCAGCCGCCGCAGCTGCTCGGCGACCACCTCGCCCAGCAGCCGGCGCTGCGCCGGCAGGGCGACGTGCTGGAAGTCACAGCCCCCGCAGCCACCGGGCCGGGCCACCGGGCAGCGCGGGCGCACCC
>JALZDI010000053.1 GCA_030862655.1 Actinomycetota bacterium
CATGGTGCGCCCCACGCGTCCGCCGACGACCGAGTCGGGGTCGATGACCAGCAGCACGGTGGCGGAGGTCGGCGACGCCGCGACCACGCGCCCCACCAGGCCGTCGCCGTTGAGCACGGTCATGTCGGGCCGCACGCCGTCGCGCCGGCCGGCGTCGATGGTGACCGTGCGCGAGAACGACTGGGCACCGCCGAGCGCGGTGACCTGCGCTGCGACCACCTGGCGGTCCTGGCCGCGGGCGGTGGCCAGCAGCCGGTCGACCTGGGCGCGGCGGTGGTGCACGAACCCGGTGGTGCGCAGCCGGGACCGCAGCCGGTCGTTGCGCTCCTCCAGCCGGCGGTTCTGCGCCCGCAGCTCGGCCACGTCGCCGAAGTAGCCGGTCACGCCGGTGACCGGGGTCGCCACGGTCGCCGCAGCGGTCTCCAGGGGGCCGAACACGGCCCCGGCCGCCGTGCGCATCGCGTCGACGGGCGTGTCGTCGGCCCGCTGCGCGTCGAGCGTGATCACGGCGAACGACGCGAGCAGCAGCAGCACGAGCACCGTGCGGGCGCGGCGGTCGCGACGGTGGTGGTCGTCGAGGCTCACCTGCGGGGCTCCGAGACGAGCACCTGCTGCAGCGCCTCGAACTCCTCGACACACTTGCCGGCGCCCATCGCGACCGAGTCGAGCGGGTCCGGCGCGACGTGCATCGGCATGCCGGTCTCGTGCCGCAGCCGCTCGTCGAGGCCACGCAGCAGCGCACCGCCGCCGGTCAGCACCACGCCGCGGTCCATGATGTCGCCGGCGAGCTCGGGCGGGGTCTTGTCGAGAGTCACCCGAACCGCGTCGATGATCGCGTGCAGCGGCTCCTCGAGCGCCTGCCGCACCTCGGCCGAGGAGATGCTGACCGTCTTGGGCAGGCCGGTGACCAGGTCGCGGCCACGGATCTCGGCCTCCGGCTCCTGCGGCAGCGGGAACGCGGACCCGAGCGCCACCTTGATCTCCTCGGCGGTGCGCTCCCCCAGCATCAGGGAGTACTCCTTCTTCATCCAGTTGATGATCGACGCGTCGAGGTCGTCCCCCGCGGTGCGGATCGACTGGCTGGTCACGATGCCGCCGAGCGAGATGACCGCGACCTCGGTGGTGCCGCCGCCGATGTCGACGACCATGTTGCCGGTGGCCTCGTGCACCGGCAGCCCGGCGCCGATGGCTGCGGCCATCGGCTCCTCGATGATGTAGACCCGCCGGGCGCCGGCCTGGTAGCCGGCCTCCTTGACCGCGCGCTGCTCGACCGCGGTGATCCCCGAGGGCACGCAGATCACCAGCCGCGGCTTGGCGAAGTACTGGCGGCGGTGGACCTGCTGGATGAAGAACCGCAGCATCTGCTCGGTCGACTCGAAGTCGGCGATCACGCCGTCCTTGAGCGGCCGGATCGCGGTGATGGTGTCGGGCGTGCGCCCGATCATCTTCTTGGCCTCGGTGCCGATGGCCAGGATCTCGCGCGTCTGCGCGTTGAGGGCGACCACCGACGGCTCGTTGAGCATGACGCCGCGACCGCGCACGTACACGAGCGTGTTCGCGGTGCCGAGGTCGACGGCCATGTCGCGGCCGATGAAGCTGTTCGCCATGCTCGACGCAGTCTCCCCTTGACTGATCTGCCACCCGGGTGCGATCAGCCTAAGTCGCGACCGGGCGCCAGCCCGGCAGGACACGCGCCGCGCGGGGCGGAGTCAGCCCAGGTCGGGGAAGAACACCTTGATCTCGCGGTCGGCGGACTCGGGCGAGTCGGAGCCGTGCACGAGGTTCTCGCGGTTGGACAGCGCCAGGTCGCCGCGGATCGTGCCCGGCGCCGCCACCCGTGCGTCGGTTGCGCCGTTGAGCAGCCGGACCACCTCGACCGCCTCGTCGCCCTCGAGTACGGCGGCCACCAGCGGCCCGCTGGTGACGAACTCGCGCAGCGGCGGGTAGAAGTCGCGCTCGACGTGCTCGGCGTAGTGCAGGTCGGCCAGCTCGGCGTCGATCGTGCGCTGGTCCATCGCCACGATCGTCAGCCCCTTGGCCTCGAAGCGGCGGAGGATCTCGCCGACCAGGCCACGGCGTACGGCGTCGGGCTTGAGCAGAACCAGGGTGCGCTGAACCATGCCCGCGAGCCTATCCAGCACCCCCGGCCGCCTCGTGGGCGGCCTTGGCGGCGTCGACCCGGCGTCCCAGCACCAGGGCGGCGGCCCACAGCCCGGCGAAGACCACGCCGAGCACGAACATCGCCCCGACCACGAATCCCAGCGCCACCGCGGCGACCTGGAGCAGCGACCCGGCCACGTAGGCCCAGCGGTAGCGCAGCAGCCCGCACAGCACCACCGCGACCACGGCGAGCCCCAGCCCCACCGCGATCGCCGGCCCGCTGTCCACGTCGGACACCTGGATCATCACCGGCGTGCTCAGGAACAGCACCACCGACTCCAGCGTCAGCACCCCCGCCGCCATCCCTCGCATCAGCGGTCCGCCCGGAGCAGCGTGCGTGCCTCGCCGGCGGTGATCACCGAGCCGGTCACCAGCACGCCGCCCGAGCCCAGCGCCTCGCCGAGCCTGCCGCCCTCCTCGGCCAGACCGACCGCGGCGTCGATGGCGTCGTCGAGCCGCGGCCGGACCACCACCCGGTCAGGCCCGAACACGCCGCGGGCCAGCTCACCCAGCGCCTCGGCAGGCATCGCCCGCGGGGTGGAGTTCTGCGAGCACACCACGGTGGCCAGCACCGGCTCGAGCACGTCCAGCATGCCCTCGACGTCCTTGTCGCCCATCACGCCGAGCACCCCCACCAGCGGGCTGAACGCGAACGCCTCCTGCACCGCCTCCGCCGCCGCCTGCGCCCCGTGCGGGTTGTGCGCGGCGTCGACCAGCACGGTGGGGCTGCGGCGGACCACCTCCAGACGGCCGGGCGCGTCGATCTGGCCGAACGACTCCCTGACCACGTCGACGTCGAGCGCCTCCCCGCCGCGCAGCGCCTCGACCGCGGCCAGCGCATAGACCGCGTTGTGCGCCTGGTGCGCCCCGTGCAGCGGCACGAAGACGTCGGCGTACTCGCCGGCCAGCCCCTGCAGGGTGGCCATCTGCCCGCCGACGCCGGCCCGGCGGTCGGTCACGCCGAACTCCATGCCCTCGCGGGCCACGGTGGCCTCCACGTCCACCGCGCGGCGCAGCAGCACCTCGGCCACCTCGACCGGCTGCTGGGCGAGCACGGCGAACGAGCCCGGCTTGAGAACCCCGCTCTTCTCCGCGGCGATCTCCTCCGGCGAGGCGCCGAGGTAGTCGGCGTGGTCGACCGCGATCGGGGTGACCACGGCGACGGCCGCGTCGGCGACGTTGGTCGCGTCCCAGGAGCCGCCCATGCCGACCTCGAGGACGATCACGTCGACGGGTGCGTCGGCGAACGCGGCGAACGCCATCGCGGTGACCATCTCGAAGAACGACACCGGGTGCGGGCCGGACCGGTCCACCACCTCGGCGTAGGGCGCCACCTCGGCGAACACCTCGGCGAACCGCTCCTCGGTCAACGGCTCGCCGTCGACGCAGATCCGCTCGCGCATCGACTCCACGTGCGGGCTGGTGAACCGCCCGGTGCGCAGGCCGAGACCGCGCAGCAGGCTGTCGGTCATCCGGGCCGTCGAGGTCTTGCCGTTGGTGCCGGTGAGGTGGATCACGGGGGCCGAGCGCTGCGGGTCGCCGAGGAGGTCGCACAGCGCGCGGATCCGGTCCAGCGACGGCTCCAGCCGGGTCTCGGGCCAGCGGGAGAGCAGCGCGGCCTCGGCCAGCGGGTACGACGGTGCGGGCGTGCCCGGCGCGCCGGGAGGAGGTGTGGACATCACGCCCGAGTCTATGCGGTCCTTGGCGCCGCCCCGACCGGCGCAAACCTTGTCGAGCACGCCTCCGGCCGACCCGTAGGATCGACTGCCATGGACGCCCCGCTCGACACGAACGCCGAGGCCGCGGACCAGCCCGCCCGCGAGCCGTCCCACCGCCGTACCCGCGTTCCGGAGAAGCCTGCGCTGGAGGGTCTGGAGGCCAAGTGGTCCCAGGTGTGGGAGGAGCAGGGCACCTACCGCTTCGACCGCAGCGTGGGCGACCGCTCGCGGGTGTTCGCGATCGACACGCCCCCACCGACGGTGTCGGGGTCGCTGCACGTGGGGCACGTGTTCTCCTACACCCACACCGACCTGGTGGCCCGCTACCGCCGGATGGCCGGCCAGGAGGTCTTCTACCCGATGGGGTGGGACGACAACGGCCTGCCCACGGAGCGCCGGGTGCAGAACTTCTACGGCGTGCGCTGCGACCCGTCGCTGCCCCCAGACCCTGACTTCACCCCGCCGGAGGAGCCGGACCCGAAGCGCCAGGTGCCGGTCAGCCGCGCCAACTTCATCGAGCTGTGCGAGGAGCGCGCCGCCGAGGACGAGAAGGCCTTCGAGGACCTGCTGCGCCGGCTGGCGCTGTCGGTGGACTGGTCACAGACCTACACCACGATCGGCGACGTCTCCCGGGCCGCGTCGCAGCGCGCGTTCCTGCGCAACCTGGCCCGCGGCGAGGCCTACATGTCCGAGGCCCCGACGTTGTGGGACGTCACCGACCAGACCGCGATCGCGCAGGCCGAGCTGGAGGACCGTGAGCAGCCGGGCGCGTTCCACCGGGTCGCGTTCCACCGCACCGACGGCGAGGGTCCGGTGCACATCGAGACCACCCGTCCCGAGCTGATCCCCTCGGTGGTGGCACTGGTCGCCCACCCCGACGACGAGCGCTTCCAGCCGCTGTTCGGCCACGCGGTGCGCTCCCCGCTGTTCGACGTCGAGGTGCCGGTGGTGGCGCACCCGCTGGCCGAGCCGGACAAGGGCTCGGGCGTCGCGATGATCTGCACGTTCGGCGACACCACCGACGTCACGTGGTGGCGCGAGCTGGCGCTGCCGACCCGCACGGTCATCGGCCGCGACGGACGGTTCCACCGCGAGACGCCGCCGTGGGTCGAGACCGAGGCCGGGCGCGCGACGTACGCGCAGATGGCGGGCAAGACGGTCTTCTCCGCCAAGGAGGCGATCGTCGAGGCCCTGCGCGAGTCCGGCGACCTGGACGGCGAGCCGCGGCCGATCACGCACCCGGTGAAGTTCTACGAGCGCGGCACCAAGCCGCTCGAGATCGTGTCCACCCGGCAGTGGTACATCCGCAACGGCGGCCGTGACACCGGCCTGCGGCAGCGGCTGGTGGCCCGCGGCGGCGAGATCACCTGGGTGCCCGACTACATGCGGCACCGCTACGACAACTGGGTCGGCGGCCTCAACGGCGACTGGCTGATCAGCCGGCAGCGTTTCTTCGGCGTGCCGATCCCGGTGTGGTACCCCCTCGACGGCGACGGTGACCCGGTCTACGACTCACCGATCGTGCCGGCGGAGTCCGCGCTGCCGGTCGACCCGCAGGCCGCGGCGGCACCGGGGTACGACGAGGACCAGCGCGGCAAGCCGGGCGGCTTCACCGCCGACCCCGACGTGATGGACACCTGGGCGACGTCGTCGCTGTCCCCGCAGATCGCCTGCGGCTGGGAGCGCGACCCCGAGCTGTTCGCGATGACGTTCCCGATGGACATGCGCCCGCAGGCGCACGACATCATCCGCACCTGGCTGTTCGCCACCGTGGTCCGCGCCCACTTCGAGCACGACAGCGTGCCGTGGTCGCACGCGGCGATCTCGGGGTTCGTGGTCGACCCCGACCGCAAGAAGATGAGCAAGTCCAAGGGCAACGTCGTGGTGCCCACCGAGATCGTCGACAAGTTCGGCTCCGACGCCGTGCGCTGGCGCGCCGCGATGGCGCGCCCCGGCGTCGACTCGCCGTTCGACGAGAGCCAGATGAAGGTCGGGCGCCGGCTGGCGATGAAGGTGCTCAACGCCAGCAAGTTCGTGCTCGGGCTGGGCGCGGTCGACCCGGCCCCCGCGGCCGTGACCGAGCCGGTCGACTGCGCGCTGCTCGGCGGGCTCGCGGTCACCGTGCAGCAGGCCACGGAGGCGTTCGAGGCGTTCGACTACACCGGGGCGCTCGAGGTCACCGAGCGCTTCTTCTGGCAGTTCTGCGACGACTACGTCGAGCTGGTCAAGGAGCGCGCGTACGGCGGCCGCGGCGAGATGGCCGCCGGCTCGGCGACCGCCGCCCTGGCGATCGCGCTCGACGTACAGCTGCGGCTGCTCGCGCCGTTCCTGCCCTTCGTGACCGAGGAGGTCTGGTCCTGGTGGCGGGACGGGTCGATCCACCGCCAGGCGTGGCCCGGTGCCGACGACCTGGGGTCGGCGGCAGCCGCCGACGCGGGCCTGCTCGAGGCTGCGGCCGAGGTGCTCGGGGCGCTGCGCGGCACCAAGTCCGCGGCGAAGGTCTCGATGCGCACCGAGATCACCCGGGCCGAGGTCCGCGGTCCCGACGCGACGCTGAGCCAGGCCCAGCGGGCGGCCGACGACCTGCGCGCGGCCGGCCGGATCGCCGGCGAGCTGGCGTTCACCCCCGACGCGTCGGCGGCGGAGGTCACCGCCGACGTCGACCTCGCCGCAGCGGAGCGCAGCCGCTGAGGCTCGCGACCAGGCACGGACGCGCGCTGCGCACCTCTTCTCCCGGGCGGGTCGGACAGGCTATGCTCCAGCACGTTGCGTAGCCGCAAACACACGCAACGTGACAACTGGACGAGTCGGTCGCCCCGGCCCGCCTCCGTGGCGCCCGTGGTGCGGGCGCGTCCCGACCCGGAGGACCCATGCTCCCTCGCCGTATCGCGGTGGCCGCATCCGCCGCCGTGCTGGCCGCGGTCCCGGCCGCCGCCTGGCTGAGCCCGGCCACTGCCAGTCCAGCGCCCCAGGACAGCTCCGCCGACACCTCCTCCTCCGGCCCGCCGGAGGGCCCCCCGCAGGGCTCGTTCGCGCTCAGCGGCGCCGAGGCCCGCTCCTTCGAGCTGCCCGACGACCTACGGGCGGTCCGCACGACGGGCCTCAGCAACGGCCGCACGGCCACCCGCTACCAGCAGGTGGTCGACGGCGGCGCCGTCTTCGGTGGCCAGGTCACCATCGTCAAGAGCTCCGCGGGCGACACGGTCGCAGCCATCGGGGCCTACTTCCCCGGCCTGGAGGCGAAGAACACGGCACGGCACGGCCGCGCCGAGGCCCGCGACGTCGTCGAGGCGCGGATCGGCGGAGACGGACGGTGGTCCACCCGGCTGCGCCTCGACCCCCGGACCGCCCGCCTCTTCTACGAGGTGGAGAGCATCCGCGCGGCGCACCGTCCGGTGCGCTGGGTCGACGCCGCCACCGGGAAGATCAGGCGGTCCTTCGACGCGGTGGCGCACGGCGAGGGCATCGGGGTACAGGGCGACGAGAAGTCCGTCGAGACCAGCGCGAACCCGGACGGCGGCTACGTCCTGGCCACGGCCGACGGGCGGCAGGCGACCTACGACGCGGAGAACAGAGCGGGGTCGCGCGGCACGCTGATGACCGACGAGAACGACGTCTGGGACTTCACCCGCCACAACTACAGCAGCCCCGACCAGCGACCCGGCGTCGACGCGCACTTCTACGCGGGCCTGGTCGACCAGTTCTACGCCGACACGTTCGGCCGCGACAGCATCGACGACGAGGGGATGCAGATCGTCTCCACGGTGCACTACGACCGGGGGTACTGCAACGCGTTCTGGAACGGCGTGCAGATGACCTACGGCGACGGCGACGGCCGCACCTGCCTGCCCCTGTCGGGCGGCCTCGACGTGGTCGGGCACGAGCTCACCCACGGCGTCACGGACTTCACCTCCGACCTCATCTACGAGGGCGAGTCCGGGGCCCTGAACGAGGCCATCAGCGACATGATGGGCAACACGATCGAGTACTACGCCGAGGCGCAGCCCGGCGACCCCGACCCGGGCGCACCCGACTTCCGGATCGGCGAGGACGTCATCGTGGACACCGCCGGGTTCCGCAACATGGGTGACCCGCAGGAGTTCGGCGACCCGGACCACTACTCGGAGCGCTACACCGGTACGGCGGACAACGGCGGGGTGCACATCAACAGCGGCATCGCCAACCACGCCTACTACCTCGCGGTCAACGGCGGCAGGAACGCCGGGTGCGGCAGCTCGCCGTCCGGGCACAGCCACCAAACCGACTGCGACGTGACGGTCTCACCGGTCGGGCTCGACCGCGCCCAGCACGTCTTCCACGACGGGTTCACCAGCCTGCCCGAGTTCGCCAACATGTGCGACGCACGCAACGCCACGACGGCGGTCGCCGGCGAGGACCGGGGCAGCATCAGCACCGCGTGGGCCGCGGTCGGCGTGCACGACGGCTGTACCCCGGGCACGCCCCCGCCACCACCGTGCGAGGGCGACGACACGGCCTCGATCCCGTTCGAGTCCCCGCACCCCTACGGCAACAACGGCGACTGCACCTGGACCTACGACAACGGCGCGCCGGGCTTCGCGTTCCACTTCAGCATGCTGGAGACCGAGGCCGGCTTCGACTACGTCTACGTCAAGGACGCCGACGGCAACGTGCTGGCCGAGTACGACGGCCCGGCCGTGCGCGGCCGGCGGGGCCTGACCTCTCCGTGCATCCCGACCGGCACCGGCTCGGTGCAGCTGGTCACCGACGGCTCGGTCACCGCGCCCGGCTTCGTCGTCGACGCTCTGGAGGCCTGCACACCCTGACCACCGCCTCGTGACGCGCAGACGCCCCGGCTCGACCGGGG
>JALZDI010000278.1 GCA_030862655.1 Actinomycetota bacterium
GAAGCCGCCGGTCCGCAAGCTGGCCAAGGACCTCGGCGTCGACCTGACGACTGTCGCCGGTAGCGGCGAGGGTGGCATCGTGACCCGCGCCGACGTGGAGGCCCACGCCGGCGGCGGCACGGCGGCTGCGCCCGAGCCGGTCCAGCCGCCCGCGGCCGTGCTGCGCGGCGAGCGCGAGACCCGGGTGCCGATCAAGGGCGTGCGCAAGATGACCGCGCAGGCGATGGTGTCCAGCGCGTTCACCGCTCCGCACGTGACCGAGTGGGTCACCGTCGACGCGACCCGCACGATGCGGTTCGTCGAGCGGCTGCGGGGTCACCGAGACTTCCGAGACGTGAAGGTGTCACCGCTGCTGGTGGTGGCGCGGGCGGTCTGTCTGGCCGTCCGGCGTACCCCTGAGGTCAACGCGACGTGGGACGACGCCGCGCAGGAGATCGTGCTCAAGCACTACGTCAACCTGGGCATCGCCGCCGCGACGCCGCGCGGGCTCGTCGTACCCAACGTCAAGGACGCCGACCAGATGTCGATGCGCGATCTCGCCGGTGCGCTCGGCGAGCTCACCGCGACCGCGCGGCAGGGCAAGACGCCGCCCGGCGACATGCAGGGCGGGTCGTTCACGATCACCAACGTCGGCGTCTTCGGCGTCGACGGGGGCACGCCGATCATCAACCCCGGTGAGTCGGCGATCCTGTGCATGGGAGCGATCCGCAGGCAGCCGTGGGTGGTCGGCAACCGGGTCAAGCCGCGCTGGGTCACGCAGCTGGCGCTGTCGTTCGACCACCGCATGGTCGACGGCCAGCAGGGGTCGCAGTTCCTGGCCGACGTCGCCGCGCTCGTGGAGGACCCGGCCAACGCCCTGCTGCACTGACCCCTGCGCCGTGTCGCCCCGGGGGCGTTTCCGCACAAGAGTCGGCAGACGCACCGTGCAGGTGGCGCCTCGCGTACCTCGTTGCAGAAGTGTCGGAACGGCACGCGGCAGGCCTGCCGGCCTCGTCGACGGCGAACGACTCGACGAGCGACTCACCCGGCAGGGCGAGAGTGCGGGTACGCCCGGGAGCCTCCGGGCCAGGCGCTGTGGCCCAGGTCATGCCCGGTCCGGTTGCCTCAGGCACCCGCAGGGCGCCATGATAGATACATCATGGATACATCAGCCGCGCAGCGGGTCTACGAGCACGTCAAGACCGGCATCCTCGACGCGACCTACCCCGGGGGCGAGCTGCTCACCGAGGGCGCGGTCAGCGAGCGGGTCGGCGTCTCGCGCACGCCGGTCCGCGAGGCGTTGCTGCGGCTGGAGGCCGAGGGGCTGGTCCGCCTCTACCCCAAGAAGGGGGCGCTGGTGGTCCCGGTCAGCGCCCAGGAGGCCGACGACGTGCTGGAGGCGCGCGCCCTCGTGGAGCGCTACTGCGCAGCCGGGGCGTGGACCCGCCGCGCCGAGCTGGCCGCCGACCTGGAGCCGCTGCTCGGCCAGATGCGCGCCCACCGCGAGAGCGGCGACGTGGCCGGCTTCAGCCGCGCCGACCGCGAGTTCCACGAGCGCATCGTCGCCGCCGCGGGCAACGACGTGCTCGCCCGGCTCTACCGCAGCCTGCGGGAGCGCCAGCTGTGCATCTCCAGCGTGGTGATGCGGGTGTCGGCCGAGCGGATGGACCTGGCCGTGCAGGACCACCAGCGCATGGTCGACGCGCTGCGCGGCAGCGACGAGACGGGGTTTCTCGACCTCACCGACGCGCACCTGCACCGCGCCGCCGACCAGGCACGCAGCGGCCGATGAGCCCACAGGTGGGCGGCCGCCGCGCCTGGCTGGTGTGGGCGGCGGCGATCTCGATCTACGTCCTCGCGGTGTTCCATCGCACCTCGCTCGGCGTGGCCGGCATCCTCGCGGCCGAGCGCTTCGAGATCAGCGCCAGCAAGCTGTCCACATTCCTGATGGTGCAGCTCGTCGTCTACGCCGGCATGCAGATCCCGGTCGGGGCGCTGCTCGACAGGTTCGGCTCGCGGCGTCTGCTTTTCGTCGGATTGACGATGATGACCCTGGCGCAGCTGTCGTTCGCCGTCGTCTCGTCGTACCCCCTCGGCCTGGTGGCCCGGGTGTTCGTGGGCGCCGGCGACGCGATGGTCTTCATCAGCGTGCTGCGCCTGGTCTCTCGCTGGTTCACACCCTTCCAGGTGCCGGTGGTCACGCAGCTGACCGGCGTGCTCGGTCAGCTCGGTGCCGTGCTGGCCGCGGTGCCGCTGTCCTTCGCGCTGCAGCAGGCCGGCTGGACCGGGTCCTACGTCGGCGCCGCGCTGGTCGGCGTGGTGCTGGGCGTGGTGCTCTTCGTCGCCGTCCGGGACGCCCCTGACGGGCACCACGACGGAGCGCCGCTGGGCTGGCGCGAGCTCGGCGGGCAGGTGCGGCTCGCATGGTCGTCGCCGGGCACGAGGCTCGGGCTCTGGACCCACTTCACCACCCAGTTCAGCGTCACCTCGATGGGCCTGCTGTGGGGCTACCCCTACCTGGTGACCGTCCACGACCTGCAGCCCGCCGAAGCCGGGACCATGCTGACCCTGATGACGCTCACCGCGATGCTCGTCGGCCCCCTGCTCGGCCGGCAGGTCGCGCGGCACCCCTACCACCGGTCGTCGATGGCGATCACGCTGGTGGTCCTCATCGTCAGCGTCTGGAGCGTGGTGCTGCTCTGGCCCGGTCCGGCGCCGCTCGGGCTGCTCGTCGCGCTCATGGTCGTCGTCGGTGCGGGCGGCCCCGCGTCGATGGTCGGCTTCGACCTCGCCCGCACCTTCAACCCCGAGCACCGGCACGGCAGCGCCACCGGCATCGTCAACGTCGGCGGCTTCGTGGCCTCGCTGTTCACGATCGTCGGCGTCGGCCTGGTCCTGGACCGGCTGACACCGGGTACGTCGACCGACTACGCCGCGGGCGACTTCCGGATCGCGATGTGCGTGCAGTACCTCGTCTGGGGCTTCGGGCTGGCCCAGCTGTGGCGGTACCGACGACGCAGCCGGCGGCACCTGTGGAACACCGACCCCGCGGCCTACCGCGCGCTGCGACGTGGCGAGGCCGTCACGCCGTCCTGACCCCCGCGAGTACCGTGACGCCATGCCGGACACCCATCAGCAGCGCATCCGCGACGCCTTCACCCGGCAGGCGGCCACCTTCGAGGACGAGCGGCTCAATGTCGCCTTCACCTCCGGACTGCCGTGGCTGCTCGACCACGTCGCCCCACGCCCCGACGACGTCGTGCTCGACGTGGCGGCCGGGACCGGCATCGTCAGCCGGGCGGTCGCCGACACCGTCACACGGGTGACAGCGGTCGACAGCACCCCCGCGATGGCCGAGGAGGGCCGACGCCGCGCGAGAACTCAGGGAGTCGGCAACGTGGCGTTCGTGCTCGGCTCGGCCGAGCGGCTCCCGTTCACCGACGGTGCCTTCACGCTGGTCCTGACCCGGTTCTCGCTGCACCACTTCGCCGACCCCACCCCGGCGGTGTCGGAG
>JALZDI010000279.1 GCA_030862655.1 Actinomycetota bacterium
CTGGCGGCCAGCTCCACCGACTCCGACTGGGCACGGATCTGTTCGTTGGCCGCGCGGGTCTCCTCGAACAGCCGGGCGTTCTCCAGCGCGATCGCGGCGTGCGCGGCGAACGACCCGAGCAGCGCGACCTCGCTGGTCGGGAAAGGCCGCCGGCTGCGGTTGCCGGCCAGCAGCGCGCCGATCACCCGCCCGTCGAGGGTGAGGGGTACGCCGAGGATCGCGCGGATGCCCTCGGCCTCGACGGCGTGGTCGATGTAGTCGCGGTGCACGAAGCGGCGGTCGGCGTGGTAGTCGTCGGTGGAGTACGGCGCGCCGCGCTGGGCGACCAGGCCGAGCAGCCCGGTGCCCAGCGGCAGCCGCAGCTCCCGGAACTCCGCGGACACCGACCCGTCGGTGACCCGCATGAACGACGCGCCCTCACTCTCGTCGTTGAGGCTCAGGTAGGTGATGTCGGCGTTGAGCAGCGTGCGGGCGCGGCGCACGATCGCCTGGAGCACGGCGTCGACGTCACGGATCGCGGTCAGGTCGTTGGCGGTCTCGTACAGCGCGGTCAGCCCGGCCTCGCGCTGCCGGTGCCGGGCCAGCTGCTCGCGCACCCGCAGCGCCACCGCGAGCTCCTCGCGCAGGCCCGCCAGCTCCGCGGCGTCGGCGCCGGCGGCCGCGGCCAGCTCCAGCTGCTCGGTGAACGCCTCGGCCGGCGCGTCGGCGTAGAGCAGCTCCACGAACGGACGTGTGGCCATGGCCGCAATGTATCGACCGGGCCCAGCGGGACCGACATAATCGCGGGGTGACCGACGACGACCCCGGCGCCTCGCCGCCCTGGCCGCTGTCCAACGCCGCCGCGCTGCTGTCGCTGGCCGGACAGGCCGCCCGGCAGGTGCCGGGGGTCGGCCTCACCGAGCGCGAGCTGCATCGCGCCGAGAACGCGGTGCTGCGGCAGCTGCGGGACCGGCTGCACTCGGTCGACGACTCCAGCGGGCAACCGCTGGCCGCGCCCGCGCCGGAGGCAGCACCCGAGGAGGCGTCGGACCCCGCGATGCTGCTCGCCGGGCTGCTGCAGGACTCCGTCGAACAGACCGGCCCGAGCGCCCGCACCCGCCTGCACCGCTGGCTGCTGCAGCAGCTGCTCCCCGACCAGGCGCGCATCCTGGCCGCGCTGTCCGACGGCTCGTCGTACCCGCTGGTGCATGTGGTCCGCAAGGGGCCGCTGAGCGGGCCGTTGGGCGCCGGCGGCGAGACGGTGCTGGAGAACGCCAGCACCGTCGGACGGGCCGCCGGGGTCGCGCTGCCCGACCTGGTGCCCGTCTACCTCGGCCACCTGCGCGTGCTCGGCCTGGTGGATGTCGGGCCCGAGGAGGAGTCGCTGCGGGAGGGCTACGACATCGCCGAGACCGACGGGCCGGTGCGCTCGGCGGTCGAACGAACCGGCAGCAACGCCGTGCGCACGACCCGCCGCAGCGTCCGGCTGTCCGAGCTGGGGCGCGACCTGTGGTCGGCCTGTCAGGCCGAGACCACCGGCGAGCTCTGACCGGTGCAGGACCTCCTCGGCTCACTCGCCACGGACCTGCGCGAGAACTGGCTCGTCTACGCGGCGATGCCGTTGTTCGGGGCGCTGATCGGCTACGTCACCAAGCTGCTCGCGATCCGGATGATGTTCCGGCCGCTGGAGTTCCGCGGTGTGCGGCCCTACCTGGGGTGGCAGGGGGTGATCCCGCGGCGGGCCGGACGCATGGCCGGAGTGGCCTGCGACATGCTGCTGGAGCGGCTGATCGACCCCCGCGACATCCTCGGCCGCCTTGACCCGCAGCGGCTGGCGGCCGAGCTCGAGCAGCCGTTGACCGACGCCGTCGACGACATCACCCGGCAGGTGGCGGCGGAGTACGCCCCCGGACTGTGGGAGTCGACGCCCGAGGCCGTGCGCGCGCTGCTCATCCGCCGGGTGCAGGCCGAGACGCCGCAGATCGTGGCCGAGATGATGGCCGAGGTGCGGCGTGACCCGAACGCGTTCGTCGACATCAAGACGATGGTCGTGACCAACCTGGTGCGCGACAAGGAGCTGCTCAACCGGATCTTCCACGAGTCCGGAGACCAGGAGTTCCGCTTCATCGCCCGGTCGGGTATCTGGTTCGGCTTCGCCATCGGCTGCGTGCAGATGGTGGCGTGGGCTCTGACCCACAACCCGTGGGTGCTGCCTCTCTTCGGCCTGTTCACCGGTTGGTTCTCCGACTGGCTGGCGCTGAAGATGATCTTCTTCCCCAAGCGGCCGTGGCGCGTCGGGCCGGTGAGCTGGCAGGGGCTGTTCCTCAAGCGGCGGCGGGAGGTGGCCGCGCAGTACGGTGAGCTGATCGCGCGGGAGATCCTCACTCCCAGCCACCTCTTCGAGGCGCTGCTGCAGGGACCGCTCTCGGACCGGGTGTTCATGCTGGTGCAGCGGCACGTGCAGCGGGTCGTCGACCAGCAGAGCGGGCCCGCGCGCCCGCTGGTGGTGCTCGCGGTCGGGTCGACCCGCTACCAGCAGATGAAGCGCTCCGTGGCCGACCAGGTGATGCGCCGGCTCCCGCAGACCATGGCCCGGGCGGAGAGCTACGCGGCCGACGCGATGGACATCCGCACCACTCTCGTCGCGCGGATGCAGGACCTCGACGAGGACCAGTTCGAGGAGCTGATCCGGCCGGCTTTCCGCCAGGACGAGTGGATCCTGATCTCGGTCGGCGCGGTGCTCGGGTTCCTGATGGGCGAGCTCCAGGTGCTCGTGCTGCTGCACTGAGCGGCCCCGGCCCTGCGCGGGCCCCGCACACGTGACTGCCACGTCACGTCGTCGTCGAGATGGGAACAACTCACCTTCGGCGGACCCGGGAAGGTGTGTTCTGGCCATCTCGACGCGGGTGCGTCCGCGGGCGGGCGTCTACCGTGGGTCTGATGGGCACCGAGCGTCGTACGCCGCGCACCCTGGCCGACGTCGTCCGCGGATGGGACGACGCGGCCCTGGGCGTCCTGCTCACCGACCGCCCCGACCTCGCGACCCCGACCCCCACCGACGTCACCCAGCTGGTCTCCCGCGCCTGCACGCGAGCCTCGGTGGGCCGGGTGCTGGACCGCATGGACCGGTTCGCGCTCGCGGTGGTCGAGGCGCTGGCGGCACTGGCCGAGCCCGTCCGGCCCGCGGAGGTGGCCGCGCTGGTCGGCGCCCCCTCCGGTGACGTCGACACGGTGCTGGGCCGGCTGCGCGACGTCGCCCTGCTCTGGGGCCCCGACGACGACCTGCGGCTGGTACGCGCCGTGCACGAGGTGGTGGGCCCGCACCCGGCCGGCCTGGGCCCGCGCCTCGCGTCGGCCCTGGCCGGGCACGCGCCGGCGCGGCTACGGCAGCTGGCCGACGACCTCGGCATCGACTCCAGCGGCGACAAGCACAAGCTGTGCGACCGCATCGGCGAGCACCTGGGCGACGCGGCGTTCGTCGACGCGCTGGTCGAGGCGGCGG
>JALZDI010000280.1 GCA_030862655.1 Actinomycetota bacterium
CGGGGCCACCGTGCGGGTGCGACAACGGGCGAACATGTCGGTGGCGGGGTAGTCGTGGTGCGCCCGGCTGTACGACGTGCGCCCGCGGACCGGGAACACGTACGACAGCCGTCGCGGGGCGGTGGCCGGCGCCGGCGGTGACGCAGGGGGCTGCTGCCCACCGGCCGACGCCGACGGGCCGCCCTCGACCTGGGGCGGTGGTGCGGAGTCGGCCGGCAGCGCCTGCTCTGCGCAGCCGGCCGCCACCAGCAGCACGAGCACGACCAGCCATCCGACGACCGGCCTCGAGCCGGTCACAGCGCCTTCACCTCGACTGCGAGCGCGTCGGCCAGGTCGCCGCGGGGCGACACCACCACCTCCGAGAGCCCCTGCCACCCGGCCAACGAGCCGAGCTCGGCGGCCAGCTCGGCCGCGGTCTCCGGCGGGGGCTGCGGCTCCGCGTAGGCGGCGTGCACGAGCAGCGCACCGGCCTTGCGGTCGGCCTTGAGGTCGACCCGCGCGACCAGCCGGTCGCCGAGCAGGAACGGCAGCACGTAGTAACCATGCACCCGCTGTGCCGCGGGCACGTAGATCTCGATGCGGTAGCGGAAGTCGAACAGCTGCGCGGTGCGCGCACGCTCGAACACCACCGGGTCGAACGGGCTCAGCAGGGCACGCGCCCCGACCCGGCGGGGCAGCCGCGCCCGGTGGTGCAGGTACGCCGGGCGGTGCCAGCCGTCCACCCGGACCGGGACCAGCACACCGTCCTCGACCAGCTCCGCGACCGCGGCGCGCGTCTCGTGCGGGGTCAGCCGGAAGTAGTCGCGCAGGCACTGCTCGGACGCGACGCCGTGCGCGCGGGCGGCGGTCTCGACCAGCACCCGGTGCGCCTCGGCGTCGTCGGGGGTCGGCGCGGCGACGACCTCGGGCGGCAGCACCCGCTCGGGCAGGTCGTAGACCCGCTCGAAGGCGCCGTTGCGGCGCGCCGAGGTCACCTCGCCGCACCAGAACAGCCACTCCAGCGCGCGCTTGGCCTCGCTCCAGTTCCAGCCCCAGTGCTCCTTGCTGCGCGGGACGTCGTGCTCGACGTCGCGGGCGGTCACCGGACCGCGGGAGGTGACCTCGTCACGTACGAACTCCACCAGCTCGGGCTGCTCCTGCGCGATCCGGCGCATCCCTCCCCACGCGTGCTGGTGCGCGCGAGCCATCCGGAACCGCAGGGCGGGGTGCAGGTGGACCGGCACCAGCGACGCCTCGTGCGCCCAGTACTCGAACAGCCGGCGCGGACGCCGGCCGAAGGCACGCTCGAGCACAGCGACGTCGTAGGGGCCGAGCCGGCTGAACAGCGGCATGTAGTGCGCGCGGGTGAGGACGTTCACCGAGTCGATCTGGAACAGCCCCGTGCGGCCGACGACGCGGTTCAGTGCCCGCGCGTCGGGGCGCTGCGGACGGCGGTCGCAGAAGCCCTGCGCGGCCAGCGCTACCCGCCGGGCCTGGGGACGGCTCAGCCGCTCGGGCCGAGCCGGGGTCACGGAATGTCCAGCAGCTTCTCACGCACGGCGTACATCACGGCCTCCATGCGCGAGTGCAGCTGGAGCTTCTCCAGGATGTTGCGCACGTGGTTCTTGACGGTGTTCTCGCTGATGAACAGCTCCTTGGCGATGTCGCGGTTGTTGAGCCCGCGCGCCACCAGCCGCAGCACCTCGAGCTCGCGCTCGGTGAGCCGGGGCGCGGTGACGTCCTGCCGCCGCCCGACGACCGACATCTGCTTGAACTCGTCGAGCAGCTTGGTGGCCATCGACGGGCTGATCAGCGACTGGCCGTCGGCCACCAGCGCGACCGCCTGCGCGACCTCGTCGATGGAGGCGTCCTTGAGCAGGTAGCCAGAGGCGCCGTTCTTGACCGCCTCGTAGAGGTCGGCCTCGTCCTCGCTGACCGTGAGCATCAGGATCTTGGCCGAGGGCGCGGCGTCCTTGATCGTGAGGCAGGCCTCGATGCCGGAACGCTTGGGCATGCGGACGTCCATCAGCACCACGTCGGGCACCGCCGTCGCCGCCAGGTCGGTGGCGGCGACCCCGTCCGAGGCCTCCCCCACGACGTCGATGCCGTCCTCGACCGACAGCAGCATGATCATGCCGCGCCGGAACAGCTCCTGGTCGTCCACGACGATCACCCGGATCGGCTCGCGTCGTGGGGCCGCCAGCCCCTCTGCGGTCTCCATGAGCCGCATCATTCCACGACACGCCGACGTCGTGGAGCAGCATCGGCAAGTTGCGTCGGGGTTCCGGCGCTCCCCCCGGGCACCCGCAGACCGGTGCGAGCGGCCGCGACCACGTCAGACGCTCAGCCGGATCACGCCGTAGTCGTAGCCACGGCGGCGGTAGACGACGCTCGGCTGCTCGTTCTCCTTGTCCATGAACAGGTAGAAGTCATGCCCCACGAGCTCCATCTCGTACAGCGCCTGGTCCAACGTCATCGGCGCTGCCTCGTGGGTCTTCTCGCGTACGACGAGCGGGCCGTCACCGACCACCGTCAGCGGCCCGACCTTGTGCTCGCCGGTGAGGTCCTCCTCGCCCTCGGTCTCGGCCGGCGCGACCCCGTTGGCCGACTCGGCGGTCGCCTGCGCCACCGACACCGGAGTGCGCGACCCGTGGTGGATGCGCTTGCGGTCCGCGGCCTTGCGCATCCGGGCCTGCAGCCGGTCCAGCGCCATGTCCAGCGCGGCCATCTTGTCCTCGGCTGCGGCCTCCGCCCGCATCACCGGTCCTCGAGACTTCATGGTCAGCTCCACGCGGACCTTGCGGTCGGCCATGCGTGGGTTTCGCTCCTTGGACACCTCCACGTCAACGCTGATCACGCGGTGGTCGAGCTTCTCCAGCCGCGCCAGCTTCTCCTCGACGTGTTGACGGAACCGGTCGGACACCTCGCAGTGGCGACCCTTGACCACGACGTCCACGTGGACCTCCTCATCGCGATGGGAACCCGTCCTCTGCTGACGGGACGAAAGGAGCGACACCCGCCCGGCCGACCTGGTCTTCGTCCCCACAGTCGCCTGCTGAGGTGCTCGCAGCGCTTGCGCCACTAGTGACCTTCTCTCGGGTCGGGAGGCATCGGGCCTCCCGGCGAGGCAGGGCTTATGTCTAAGCCGCACCGTGATCGGTCGACGAGAAGTCGCCTTACGTGGGCCGTTTCGCCTGCGGCTGGCTTCGGCTTGCCGCTGGAGGCCTCGCGCGAGCGAGACCCCGACGGCGCAACCACGGACCCGGGCGGGTGCCATACACCGACGCTAGTCGCCCGCGCGGTTCTGCGGTAGCCGTGGGTCCAAATCACGGCGTGGCTGGGGCCCGGCGGGCCGTCGCCGCCACCGTCGCCACGCCGAGGACGACGGCCCCGGCGGCGCACAGCGCGCGGCACGCCTCGGCGGCGGTCGCGCCGGTGGTGACGATGTCGTCGACGACCACCACCAGCCGGCCGGTGAGCGCGTCACCG
>JALZDI010000281.1 GCA_030862655.1 Actinomycetota bacterium
GCGTGAGCGGTATCACGCCGACCGCCAGCCGCCCCATGCCCGTGCGCGGGGCCCTCCCGCGATTCGGTGGGGCTCGCCGGATCGATGTATCATGTCGATACGTGCGATCGATGCATCGCGCAAGACTTCCGATTCCTCCGCCGTACCGGCGGTGACCCTGCAGGAGCGTGTCGTGGCCAAGCGTGGTGGCGCCGTCGAGCTGGCGGTCCTCGGGCTGCTGCACGAGGCGCCGATGCACGGCTACGAGCTGCGCAAGCGGGTCTCGGCGCTCCTCGGGTGGGGGCGGGTGCTGTCCTACGGGTCGCTCTACCCCGCGCTGAAGCAGATGCGGCGCGCCGGCTGGCTGACCGAGGACGTGCCCGCGGGCGGCAAGACCGCCGGCAAGGCGATGGGCCGCACGGGGAGCGCCAAGCCGACGAACGGGCGGCGGGGCAAGATCGTCTACAAGCTCACCGCCGAGGGCAAGGAGCGCTTCGAGGACCTGATGTCGCACGGCGGTCCGTCGGCCTGGGAGGACGACAGCTTCGGCGTGCACTTCGCGTTCTTCTCCCGGACCGACGCGGAGACCCGGATGCGCATCCTGGAGGGCCGCCGTACCCGCATGGAGGAGCGGCTGGAGCGCATCCGCACCTCGTTCGCCCGCAGCCGCGAGCGGGTCGACGCCTACACCCTCGAGCTGCAGCGTCACGGGCTCGAGTCGGTCGAGCGCGAGGTGTCGTGGCTGAAGGACCTGATCGACGACGAGCGCTCGCGGCGCGCGCCGACGGTCCGCAGGAGGGGTGCCGGGACGGGGGAGGCAGCAGATGCCAGAAGAGCAGACAGGCCAGATGACTTGGCAGACAACAGTGAGGAATGAGGAGAGCCCGATGGGTTCGGTTCGTGTAGCCATCGTCGGCGTGGGCAACTGCGCCGCGTCGCTGGTCCAGGGAGTCCACTACTACCGAGACGCCGACCCGGCGGGCTCGGTGCCGGGGCTCATGCACGTGCGCTTCGGTGACTACCACGTCGGCGACGTGGAGTTCGTGGCCGCCTTCGACGTCGACGCCAAGAAGGTCGGCTTCGACCTCGCCGAGGCGATCACCGCAAGCGAGAACAACACGATGACGATCTGCGACGTGCCGCCGCTGGGGGTGACGGTGCAGCGCGGGCCCACGCTCGACGGGCTCGGGCGCTACTACCGCGAGACCATCGAGGAGGCCGACTCCGAGCCGGTCGACGTGGTGCAGACCCTCAAGGACGCCGAGGTCGACGTGCTCGTGTCCTACCTGCCCGTGGGCTCCGAGGAGGCCGACAAGTTCTACGCGCAGTGCGCGATCGACGCGGGCGTGGCCTTCGTCAACGCGCTGCCGGTGTTCATCGCCTCCGACCCCGAGTGGGCGCGGAGGTTCGAGGAGGCCGGCGTGCCGATCATCGGCGACGACATCAAGAGCCAGGTGGGCGCCACCATCACACACCGGGTGATGGCGCGGCTGTTCCAGGACCGCGGCGTGGTGCTCGACCGCACCTACCAGCTCAACGTCGGCGGCAACATGGACTTCAAGAACATGCTCGAGCGTGACCGGCTGGAGTCCAAGAAGGTGTCCAAGACCCAGGCGGTGACCAGCAACATCTCCCACGACCTCGGCACCCGCAACGTGCACATCGGGCCGTCCGACTACGTGCAGTGGCTCGACGACCGCAAGTGGGCCTACGTGCGTCTGGAGGGCCGGGCGTTCGGCGACGCCCCGATCAACCTGGAGTACAAGCTCGAGGTGTGGGACTCCCCCAACTCCGCCGGCATCATCATCGACGCGATCCGCGCCGCCAAGATCGCCAAGGACCGGGGCGTCGGCGGCCCGATCCTGTCGGCCTCGTCGTACCTGATGAAGTCGCCGCCGGTGCAGCGTCCCGACGACGAGGGTCGAGCGCTGGTGGAGGCCTTCATCCGCGGGGACGACGACCGGTGACGCGCACGTAGTCTGGCGGTCGTGCAGGCTGTTCGCGATCTCCGCTACCTCCTGCGCGGCCGCGGCTTCCGCCGGCTGTTCGCGGTGCGCGTCGGCAGCCAGCTCAGCGACGGCGTCTTCCAGGTCGCGCTCGCGTCGTACGTGCTGTTCTCGCCCGAGCGGCAGACCTCGCCGGAGGCGATCGCGGCGTCGTTCGCGGTGGTGCTGCTGCCCTTCAGCGTGCTCGGCCCGTTCACCGGCGTGCTGATCGACCGCTGGTCGCGGCGGCAGATCCTGGTCTGGTCCAACCTCGTGCGCGCCGCGGTGATGCTGCTCCTGGCCGCGCTGGTCGCGGCCGACCGCGCGGGGCCCGGGTTCTTCCTCGTCGTGCTGCTGGCGCTGTCGGTCAACCGGTTCCTGCTGGCGGCCCTGTCGGCGGCGCTGCCGCACGTCGTCGACGAGGAGCGGCTGGTGATGGCCAACTCGGTGACGCCGACCAGCGGCACGTTCGCTTTCCTGCTGGGTCTCGGCGCCGGCGGCGGCCTGCGCGAGCTGGTCGAGGCGTACGCCGGGCCGAGGGGGTCGGGCGACATCGCGGTCCTCGGGGCCGCGGCGGTGCTGTACACGCTCGCCGCCGGGCTGGCCCGGCGCATCGGCCGGGACCAGCTCGGCCCCGACTTCGACCCCGCACGGCCGACCGTGCGCGAGCATGCCCGGCACATCATCGTCGGCCTGGTCGACGGGTTCCACCACCTGCGGGAGCGCCGGGAGGCCGCCGACGGTCTCCTCGCGATCGGCTCGCACCGGTTCTTCTACGGCATCTCGACGGTGTCGACGATCCTGCTCTACCGCTCCTACTTCAACCCGCCGACCAGGCCCGAGTCCGGTTTCGAGGGGCTGGCACTGGCCGTGCTCGTCTCGGGCGCGGGGTTCGTGACCGCGGCGCTGGTGACGCCGCTGGCCACCAGCCGGCTGTCCCTGCAGCAGTGGGTGACCACGCTGCTGGTGGTCGCGGCCGTGGTCGAGGTGGTGCCCGGCGCCTTCTACACCGAGCCGACGCTGCTGGTGGCCGCGTTCGTGCTCGGGCTCAGTGCCCAGGGCGTGAAGATCAGCGTCGACACGCTCGTCCAGGAGTGGGTCGACGACGCGTTCCGCGGACGGGTGTTCGCCGTGTACGACGTGATCTTCAACGTCGCCTTCGTCGCCGCGGCCAGCGTCGGCGCCCTGATCCTGCCGGTCGACGGCAAGTCCTACCCGGCGCTGGCGCTCATCGCCGTGGGCTACGCCGTGACCGCCGCGACGTACTGGCGCATCCACACCCGCAGCCGCCCGGCCGCTCCCGCTAGCGGGACGCCCACCAGCTGAGCAGCTCCTCGCGAGCGCGGTCCTCGCCGAGCGGGCCGTGCTCGATGCGCAGGTCGAGCAGGTGGCGGTAGGCCTGTCCCACCTCGGGCCCCGGCGGGATGCCCAGGCTCTGCATGATCTGGTTGCCGTCGAGGTCGGGCCGCATCGCGTTGAGCTCCTCCTGCGCGGC
>JALZDI010000005.1 GCA_030862655.1 Actinomycetota bacterium
ACCTGAGCAACATCGACGAGCTGATCACCGAGCGCACCAAGGTGGTGTCGCTGGCCTGGGTGTCCAACATGCTGGGCACGGTCAACCCGGTCGGCGAGATCGCCCGCCGCGCGCACGAGGTCGGCGCACTCGTCGTGGTCGACGCCTCCCAGGCGGTGCCGCAGATGCCGGTCGACGTGGTCGAGCTCGGCGCCGACCTGGTCGCGTTCACCGGGCACAAGATGGTCGGCCCCACGGGCATCGGCGTGCTGTGGGGACGCCGCGAGGTGCTCGAGGAGCTCCCGCCGTTCCTCGGCGGCGGCGAGATGATCGAGACCGTGACGATGCAGCGGTCGACGTTCGCGCCGCCGCCGGCGAAGTTCGAGGCCGGGACGCCGCCGATCGCCCAGGCCATCGGGCTCGGTGCGGCGGTCGACTACCTCACCTCGATCGGCATGCACAACGTGGCCGCGCACGAGCGCGCGATCACGGCGTACACCCTCGAGCAGCTGACGGCCATCGACGGCCTGACCGTGCTCGGCCCCACCGACGTCGGCGACCGCGGCGGTGCGATCAGCTTCGAGATCGACGGCGTGCACCCGCACGACGTGAGCCAGGTGCTCGACTCGCTCGGGATCGCCGTACGCGCCGGCCACCACTGCGCCAAACCCGCGCACCAGCGGTACGGCGTGCAGTCGTCGACCCGCGCGTCGGGCTACCTCTACACCACACAGGCGGAGGTCGATGCGCTGGTGGAGGGCATCCACTACACCAAGAAGTTCTTCCGGGTGGGCTGAATGAACCTCGACTCCCTGTACCAGGAGATCATCCTCGACCACTACAAGCACCCGCACCACGCCGGGCTGCGGGAGCCGTACGACGCCGAGGTGCACCACGTCAACCCGACCTGCGGCGACGAGCTGACCCTGCGGGTGCACATCGACACCGCCGCCGAGCAGCCGGTCGTGCGCGACGTGTCCTACGACGCGGAGGGCTGCTCGATCTCGCAGGCCTCGGCGTCGGTGATGACCGACCTGGTCATCGGCAAGCCGCTCACCGAGGCGCTCGGGCTGCACCGGCAGTTCCTCGAGCTGATGCAGGGCCGCGGCCACGTCGAGCCCGACGAGGACACGCTGGAGGACGCGGTCGCGTTCGCCGGGGTGGCGAAGTTCCCGGCCCGGGTGAAGTGCGCCCTGCTGGCGTGGATGGCCTGGAAGGACGCCACCGCGCAGAGCGTGGGACAGGACCAGCACGACGAGCCAGCACACACAGAGGAGAGCGTGCGATGACTGACCTGCCAGACGTCGACCTCGACGGCCCCAAGCCGGTCTCCGACGACGACGTGACCGAGGCGATGAAGGACGTCGTCGACCCCGAGCTGGGCATCAACGTCGTCGACCTCGGACTGGTCTACGGCGTGACGATCGAGGAGGACGACAAGGCCGTCATCGACATGACGCTGACCTCGGCCGCATGCCCGCTGACCGATGTGATCGAGGACCAGACCAAGCAGGCCCTGGAGGGCCTGGTCGGTGACTTCCGCATCAACTGGGTGTGGATGCCGCCGTGGGGCCCGGACAAGATCACCGACGACGGCCGCGAGCAGCTGCGCGCCCTCGGGTTCAACGTCTGACCCGCCGGGTCGAGGTCGACCCGGAGCGGGTGGCCGGCTGGGTCGACCGGTTCGCCGCACGCCACGGTGACGTGGACGTCCGCGCCACGGAGGGCGGGATCGCGCTCTGCGCGCCTGACGGCGCCACGGCCACGCTGGCCGCCCCCTGGCCGTGCGCCGCCGCGACGGTGGCCGACCTCGTCGCCCAGGTGCAGCAGCGTCAGACCGTCGGACTGCTGCTGGTGCGGCGGGGTGGCTACGCCGTCGGCGTGGCCGAGGGCGCCGACCTGGTGGTGAGCAAGGTCGGCCGGCGGCACGTGCAGGGCAGGACCAGGGCCGGTGGCTGGTCACAGCAGCGGTACGCCCGGCGACGCGACGCGCAGGCGAGAGAGGCGTTCGGCGCCGCGGCCGACGCGGCCACGCGGACACTGCTGCCGCACCTGTCGCGCCTGCGCGGACTCGTCACCGGCGGAGACCGCAGGGCCGTCGCGTCGGTGATGGAGGACCCTCGGCTTCGCCCGTTGGCGACCCTGCCGCAGAGCACCTTCCTCGCCGTACCCGACCCGAGGATGCGCGTCCTGGAGGACGCCGTACACCGCAGCCGTGCGGTCATCATCGACGTGTCGGACCCGCTTCACGACACCAAGCAGCCGCACTAGGGGCCGCGGCCACCGCCGTGCCGTAGGTTCCTGGACATGGACCAGCGCGACGAACATCAACGCCCCGCCCATCTCGACGACGCCACCGTCGCTGCCCTCGGCAAGCTCTCCGAGGCGTTCGAGGTGGTCGAGCACGCCCGCGGCTACCTCTACGGCTTCCATCGTCTGTGCGGAACGGCGGACCTGACCCTCGGCGAGGCCGTCGAGATGTTCCGCCAGGCCGGCCACGACCAGATCGCCGAGCGACTGCAGGAGGAGATGGTCGGCCGCAACATCGTCGAGGGGAGGTGGAGCTACCAGGTCGTCGAGGAGTACGACGACGGCTACTACAGGGAGTTCAAGGACCTCGAGCGCGGAGTCCGGGAGGACCTGGCCGAGGGCCGTCGGCACCTCTTCGAGGCGGAGATGAAGGAGAGCAGACGCACGCACGGACGCCCGGGCCACGAGGCGCTGCCGCCGGCCTGAGGCCGTCTGCGGGCCGGCGCGACGTCTCGGTCAGCCGGCGCTGCCGGTCCCGGCCGCGGGGTGCGTGCGCGCGGTACGGTCGCCGAGGACCAGGGCCAGGGCGACCATGCCCACGCCGAGCACCAGGTGCAGCCAGTTGTCGGCAGTGTTCAGCGGCACGAAGTTCGCGGTGGACTCGGGCTCGATGACCAGGCCGTACACCCACAGCACGAGGTAGACGGCCCCACCGCCGAGCAGGAAGGCCCGTGCACCGGCGGCGGTCCGGGCGAGCATGAACCCCGCGACGCCGAACAGCAGGTGCACCACGTTGTGCAGGACGGAAACCTGGAAGATGCCGAGCAGCGCGGCCTCGGACTCGTGGCCGGCGAACGCCATCTCCCCGTAGGAGGTCGTGATGCCCGGGATGAAGCCCAGGACTCCGACGAGCGCGAACACAGCGGCGACGGCGAGCGCGGCCGTCTGCGGCATGCTCCTGGCGGCGGCGGAAGGTTGAGTGGTCACAAGGGTCTCCCTCGAGGTGGCACTTTCCTGACGATCATGCTCTCGCTGGCGCCCCGCGCCTAGAGCTCCTGGCGGCGTCCGGTGCGGCAGCAGTGCGGTCAGGACCCCGCAGGGCGGGTCCGTAGACTGGTGCGCGCATGCAGGCTCCATCGGACCAGCCGTGTGGCACGCCGCCTCGTGCAGCCTGCCCCGCCTCTGTCGTCCCATCCTCTGGAGCCCTGTGATCACCGCCAACGCGCTCGAGCTGCGCGCCGGAGCCCGGCTGCTGATGGCCGACGCCTCCTTCCGGGTGGCGCCGGGCGACAAGGTCGGCCTGGTGGGCCGCAACGGCGCCGGCAAGACCACGCTGACCAAGGTGCTGGCCGGGGAGTCGCAGCCCGCCGGCGGCAGCGTGAGCCGGTCGGGGTCGGTGGGGTACCTGCCGCAGGACCCGCGCACCGGCGACCTGGAGGTCACCGCCCGGGAGCGGATCCTGTCCGCGCGCGGCCTGGACGCGGTGGTCCACCGGCTGCGGGAGGCGGAGCGGCAGATGGGCTCGGTCGACCCCGAGACCGCCGAGAAGGCGATGACCCGCTACGCCCGCGCCGACGCCGAGCTGCACGCCGGCGGCGGCTACGCCGCGGAGGCCGAGGCCGCCACGATCGCCGCCAGCCTCGGCCTGCCCGACCGGGTGCTGGGGCAGCGGCTGGGCACCCTGTCCGGCGGCCAGCGGCGGCGGGTGGAGCTGGCCCGCATTCTGTTCTCGGGCGCGCAGACCCTGCTGCTGGACGAGCCCACCAACCACCTCGATGCGGACTCGATCGCCTGGCTGCGGGAGTTCCTGCGCACGCACAAGGGCGGGCTGGTGGTCATCAGCCACGACGTCGCCCTGCTGGAGACCACGGTCAACAAGGTGCTGCACCTCGACGCCAACCGCGCGGTCGTCGACGTCTACAACGTCGGCTGGAGGGCGTACGTCGAGCAGCGCGAGAACGACGAGCGGCGCCGCCGGCGCGAGCGCGCCAACGCCGAGCGCAAGGCGTCCGCGCTGACCGAGCAGGCCAACAAGATGCGGGCCAAGGCCACCAAGGCCAGCGCCGCGCAGAGCATGCTCAAGCGGGCCGAACGGCTGACCGCGGGTCTGGAGGAGCAGCGCCGCGCCGACAAGGTCGCCAAGATCGCGTTCCCGCAGCCGGCGTCGTGCGGCAAGACGCCGCTGACCGCGGAGGAGCTGTCGAAGTCCTACGGCTCGCTGGAGGTGTTCACCGACGTCGACCTGGCCATCGACCGGGGCAGCCGGGTCGTGGTGCTCGGCCTCAACGGCGCCGGCAAGACCACGCTGCTGCGGATCCTCGCCGGTCTGGACAAGGGCGACACCGGGCGCGTCGTCCCGGGACACGGTCTCAAGCTCGGCTACTACGCCCAGGAGCACGAGACCCTCGACGTCGAGTCCACCGTGCTGGAGAACATGCAGGCCGCCGCTCCGCAGCTGACCGACACCCAGGCGCGTAGTGTGCTGGGCTCCTTCCTGTTCTCCGGCGACGACAGCCAGAAGCCGGCGAGCGTGCTGTCGGGCGGGGAGAAGACCCGGCTCGCGCTGGCCACGCTGGTCGTCTCGGCCGCCAACGTGCTGCTGCTCGACGAGCCCACCAACAACCTCGACCCCGCCTCCCGCGAGGAGGTGCTGGCCGCGATCCGGCGCTACCAGGGCGCGATCGTGCTGGTCACCCACGACGAGGGCGCGGTGGAGGCGCTGGAGCCCGACCGCGTGCTGCTGCTGCCCGACGGCGACGAGGACCACTGGAACACCGGCTACCTGGACCTGGTCGCGCTGGCCTGACCGCCTAGGCTCGGCGCTCATGGAGCAGCCCCGAGAGCACCCCGAGGCCGGCGTCCGCCTGGAGGTCGACGGCCCCGTCGCGACCGTCGTGCTGGACCGGCCCGACAAGCGCAACGCGCAGACCCCGGCGATGTGGCAGGAGCTCGCCGACATCGGCGACCGGCTCGACCCCGAGGTGCGGGTGGTGGTGCTGCGCGGCGAGGGCGCGTCGTTCTCGGCCGGGCTGGACCGCCGGATGTTCAGCCCGGAGGGGATTCCGGGCCAGGGGTCGCTGCCGGGGCTCACTGCGCTCGACGACGACGCCCTGGCCGCGCGGATCGAGCAGTACCAGCAGGCGTTCACCTGGTGGCGGCGGCCCGAGATCGTCACGGTCGCGGCGGTGCAGGGGCACGCGCTCGGGGCCGGCTTCCAGCTCGCGCTGGCCTGCGACCTGCGGGTGCTGGCCGACGACGCCCTGCTGGCCATGCTCGAGCCGACCCTGGGGCTGGTCCCCGACCTGGCCGGCACCAAGCCGCTGGTGGACCTGGTCGGCTACGCCCGCGCGCTGGAGATCTGCGCCACCGGCCGGATGGTGGGCGCCGCCGAGGCCGCCGAGGTCGGCCTGGCCACAGTCGTCGTACCCGCCGGCGAGCTGCTCGAGGCGGTCAAGGACCTCACCGACGCGCTGACCGCGGCCCCCCGCGACGCCGTCACCGGCACCAAGCGGCTGCTGCGGGCAGCAACCACCCGCGAGTACGACGAGCAACGGGCCGCCGAGCGCCACGAGCAGGTCCGACGGCTGCGCGCCCTCGCGACGCAGCCGCACGGATCCTGAACCGGAACAAACTGTCGGCGTCACCTGTTTCACTGGGGTGATGAGCTCGTCGATGGGCGCACAGTGGCGCACGCTGCGGTCGTTCGGCAACGAGGACCTCAAGTCCAAGCGCCTGGCCCGTGGCACGCTGCGCCGCGTGGCCGCGTTCGCGCGCCCCTACTCGATGATCATCGGGTTCTTCCTGGTGCTGGTGGTCGTCGACGCGCTGCTGGTGGTCGCGACCCCGCTGCTGTTCAAGAAGATCATCGACGACGGGGTCGCCGAGGGCGACGCCACGCTGGTCACCGGTCTGGCGCTGCTGGTCGCCTTGATCGCCTTCGCCGAGGCCGGGCTGACGCTGGCGCAGCGCTACTACTCCTCCCGCATCGGTGAGGGGCTCATCTACGACCTGCGCGCGCAGGTGTTCAGCCACGTGCAGCGGATGCCGTTGGCGTTCTTCACCCGCACCCAGACCGGCGCGCTCGTCTCCCGGCTCAACAGCGACGTGATCGGCGCGCAGCGGGCGTTCACCTCGACACTCTCCGGGATCGTGTCCAACCTGATCAGCGTGGTCATGGTGACCGTGGCCATGCTCGTGCTGTCCTGGCAGATCACCCTGCTGGCGTTCCTGATGGTGCCGCTGTTCCTGTTCCCGGCGCGCTGGGCGGGGCGCCGCCTCGCCGGGCTGACGCGCGAACAGATGCAGCTCAACGCCGAGCTGTCCAGCTCGATGACCGAGCGGTTCAACGTCGGCGGCGCGATGCTGGTCAAGCTGTTCGGCCGCGCCGACGACGAGGACCGCGAGTTCAACGACAAGGCCGACCGGGTGCGCGTGCTGGGCATCCGTATCGCGATGAGCAGCCGCATCTTCTTCAGCGCGCTGACGCTGGTCGCCGCGCTGGCGACCGCGCTGGTCTACGGCGTCGGCGGCCACCTCGCCATCGCGGGCGCGGTGTCGGTCGGCACCCTGGTCGCGCTGGCCGCCCTGATGGGCCGCCTGTACGCGCCGCTGACGGCGCTGTCCAACGTGCACATCGACGTGATGACCGCGCTGGTCAGCTTCGAGCGGGTCTTCGAGGTGCTCGACCTGCCCCCGATGATCCGCGAGCGGCCCGGCGCCTTCGACATCTCACCCCGCGCCGCGACCATCGAGTTCGACCACGTGTCGTTCACCTACCCCACGGCCGAGGACGTCTCGCTGGCCAGCCTGGAGTCGGTCGCCCGCCTCGACAACGGCGTCGCCGCCGCCGAGGTGCTGCACGACGTCTCGTTCCGCGCCGAGCCCGGTCAGCTGGTCGCCCTGGTCGGCCCGTCGGGCGCGGGCAAGACCACGATCACCAACCTCGTCACCCGGCTCTACGACGTGGGTGAGGGCACGGTGCGGGTCGACGGCCACGACGTGCGCGACGTGACCCTGGACTCCCTGCACGCGGCCGTGGGCTACGTCACCCAGGACGCCCACCTGTTCCACGACACCATCCGCGCCAACCTGCGCTACGCCAAGCCCGAGGCGACCGACGACGAGATCGTCGCGGCCCTGCAGGCGGCGCAGATCTGGCGGCTGGTGCAGAGCCTGCCGGACGGGCTGGACACCGTCGTCGGCGACCGCGGCTACCGCCTCTCCGGCGGCGAGCGGCAGCGGCTGGCGATCGCCCGGCTGCTGCTGAAGGCCCCGCACATCGTCGTGCTCGACGAGGCCACCGCTCACCTCGACTCCGAGTCCGAGGTCGCGGTGCAGCGGGCGCTCGACTCCGCCCTGGAGGGGCGCACCTCGCTGGTGATCGCGCACCGGCTGTCCACCGTGCGCAACGCCGACCAGATCCTGGTGGTCGACGAGGGCCGCGTCGTCGAGCGCGGCACGCACGAGCAGCTGCTGGCCGCCGGCGGCCTGTACGCCGACCTGTACCGCACCCAGTTCGCCACCGCACGCAGCCCGGTCAGCGCCGCCGACTGACCTCTGCGGTGGCCGTCCCGTAGCCTCGGCCCGTGAGCTCCGACCATGCGCACGCCCAGCGACTGCTGACCGAGGCGCGGCGCATCACCGTGCTCAGTGGCGCAGGCATCTCCACCGGGTCGGGCATCCCCGACTTCCGTGGCCCGCAGGGGGTGTGGACCAAGGACCCGGCGGCGCAGCAGATGTTCACCCTGCAGAACTACGTCGCTGACCCGCAGGTGCGCGAGCGGGCCTGGCGGGCACGGCGCGACAACCCCGCCTGGACCGCGCGGCCGACCGCGGCGCA
The DNA here is from genome assembly GCA_030862655.1 of Actinomycetota bacterium. The sequence goes on from JALZDI010000005.1 coordinate 8,069, forward strand.
TCGTGTGCTCGCCGACGTGGGGCGGGCCGGGCGGCTGCGTGCGATCGTCACCCAGAACATCGACGGGCTGCACCAGGCCGCGGGCTCCGCGGCGGAGTCGGTGATCGAGATCCACGGCACGATGTGGTTCGTCTCCTGCCTCGACTGCGAGGACCGGATGCCCACGCAGGACGTGCTGCGCCGGCTCGACGACGGCGAGACCGACCCGGCCTGCCGCCGGTGCGGCGGGATCCTCAAGACCGCGACGATCTCCTTCGGGCAGGCCCTGGACGAGGAGGTCATGGACGCCGCCATCGAAGCCGCCCGCGACTGCGACCTGCTGCTGGCTGTGGGCACCTCCCTGCAGGTCTACCCGGCCGCCGGCCTGTGCGACGTCGCCCAGGGCGCGGGCGCGCGGCTCGTGGTCGTCAACGCCGAGCCGACGCCGTACGACGAGCAGGCCGACGCGGTCGTCCGCGACAGGATCGACGAGGTGCTGCCCCGGCTGCTCAGCGTCGCCGGCTGAGCGTCGGGTGCCCGGACAGCAGGTAGGCGCTGTTGACCAGGCCGAGGTGGCTGAACGCCTGCGGGAAGTTGCCCAGCTGACGACCGGCCTTCGGGTCGTACTCCTCGGCCAGCAGGCCGACATCGTTGCGCAGGTCGAGCAGACGCTCGAACCGTTCGCGTGCCCGGTCGTGCTCGCCGATGTAGTGCTCGGCGTCGGCCAGCCAGAACGAGCAGGCCAGGAACGCCCCCTCCTCGCCGGCCAGCCCGTCGACGTTGGCCTCGCCGTGCGCGTCGGCGGTCTCGTAGCGGCGGACGAAGCCGTCCTGGCCGAGCTCGTCGCGGATCCTTTGGACGGTGCTGACGAAGCGCGGGTCGTCGCCGGGCAGGAAGCCCACCCGCGGCATCACGAGCACCGCCGCGTCCAGCGCCTTGCTGCCGAACGCCTGGGTGAACGCCCCGCGATCCTCGTCGTACCCCTGCTTGCAGACCTCCCGGTGGACCGCGTCGGCCATCGCCCGCCATCTCTGGCCCGGGCCGGACACCCCGTAGCGCTCGACGGCGGCGGCGGCGCGGTCGAAGGCGACCCAGCACATGATCTTGGAGTGGGTGAACTGCCGGCGCGGCCCGCGTACCTCCCACAGCCCCTCGTCGGGCTCGCGCCAGATCGTCTCCAGGTGGCTGACCAGCGCGCGCTGCATGTCCCAGCCGGCCTCGGCGATCGGCACCTCCTGCTCGCGCGCCAGCGCCAGGGCACCCATCACCTCGCCGTAGACGTCGAGCTGCAGCTGCTCGGCCGCGGCGTTACCGATGCGGACCGGTCGCGAGCCCTCGTAGCCGGACAGCCAGTCCGCGGTGTACTCAGCGAGGCGTCGCTCGCCGGCCACGCCGTACATGATCTGCAGGTCCTGCGGGGAGCCCGCGATCGCGCGGAGCAGCCAGTCGCGCCACTCCTTGGCCTCGGTGGTGAAGCCGGAGTGCATCAGCGACTCCAGCGTGAGGGTGGCGTCGCGCAGCCAGCAGAAGCGGTAGTCCCAGTTGCGCTCGCCGCCGAGGTCCTCCGGCAGCGAGGTGGTCGCGGCCGCCACCAGACCGCCCGTCGGGCTGTACGTGAGCGCCTTCAGCGTCAGCAGCGAACGGACGACCGCGTCGCGGTAGGGGCCCTGGCTGATGCAGCGCGCGCACCACTCCGCCCAGTAGTCGTGGGTCTGCGCCAACGACGAGTCCGGATCCACCGGCTTCGGCGGGGACAGGTACGAGAGGTGCCACGTGAGCACGAACGACACCCGCTGACCGGCCTCGACGGCGAACTCGGCGACCGAGGAGTACCCCTCGCCATGGTGGGGCACGTCGCTGCGCAGGTAGACCGCGTCGGGGCCGGCGATGCCGACGAGCTGGCCCTCGACCCGGCGCATCCACGGCACGATCTGGCCGTAGTCGAAGCGGATCCGCAGCACGCTGCGCATGTCGACGCGGCCGGACACGCCCTCGACGATGCGCACGATGTCCGGCGCCTGCCCACGCGGTGGCATGTAGTCGATCACCCGCACGCAGCCGCCCTCGAGGTCCCAGGTCGACTCCACGATCAGCGTGTCGCCGATGTAGCGGCGCGAGGTGCAGCGCTCGCCGCCGGCGGGTGCAACGGTCCAGTGGCCGTTCTCCGCGTCACCCAGCAGCGCGGCGAAGCATGCCGGGGAGTCGAACCGCGGCAGGCACAGCCAGTCGACCGAACCGTGTCGGCTGACCATCCCCACCGACTGGGTGTCGCCGATGACCGCGTAGTCCTCGATGAGCGCCATGGCTCGTGTCTATCGCGGCCGGCGGCGCTCGCGCGACTCGGTGTACGCGAAGTAGACGAACCCGCCGACGGCGAGCGCGGCGAAGAACCACCACTGCAGGCCGTAGAAGAAGTGCGGCCCGGAGTTGAGCTCCGGCGGCTCGGCCCGCACCAGCGAGCGCTGCGGCGGGGGCCGCTCGGACCGGGCCAGCACGTAGCCCTGCAGCAGGGGGCGGTCGGTCAGCTGGGTGAACCCACGGCTGGAGACCAGCCTGACCTCGCCCCGCAGCGGGGTCACGTCGTCGACCTCGCCGCTCTGGTCGGGCACCGCCCAGCCGGTGACGGTGACTCGGCCCTGCACCGGGGGCGGCGGGTGCACCGGGGCGGTCGGGTTGTTGGTGACCGCCATCCAGCCGCGGTCGACCAGCACGGTGCTGTTGCGGACCGTGCGCAGCGGGGTCAGCACCGACACACCCGGGCGGCCGTCGCGGGTCTGGTAGCGGACCAGGGTCTCGTCGCGCATGTCGTAGGTGCCGGTGACGGTGACCTTGCGCCACTGCTGCTGCTCCGGCAGCGGATGCACGGCGGACATCACCTGCTCCGCCGGGGCGGCGGGCGCGTCGAGGTTGCGCTCGATGATCGCGTTGTCGGCCCGGCGCTCCTGGAGCCGGTCGAACTGCCACACGCCGAGCCGCCAGCACACCACGCCGAGGAACACCACGAACAGCGCGAACAGCACCCAGCGGCGGCTGAGCAGGAACCCGAACACGGCTGCGACGGTAGCCGGGGACGGCAAACCACGTACGCTGGGGGCGATGACTGCGACGACGCCGGCACGGCCGGGGGCACTGGTCGACCGCTACGGCCGGCAGGCCACGGACCTGCGCGTGTCCCTGACCGACCGCTGCAACCTGCGCTGCGAGTACTGCATGCCCGCCGAGGGCCTGGAGTGGCTGCCCACCGACGACGTGCTCACCGACGCCGAGGTGGTGCGGCTGATCGAGATCGCGGTGACCCGGCTCGGCGTCGACGAGGTGCGGTTCACCGGCGGTGAGCCGCTGGTACGACGGGGGCTGGTCGACATCGTCGCCGCGACGACCGCGCTGCGTCCCCGCCCCAGGACGGCGATCACCACCAACGCCCTCGGGCTGCAGCGGGTCGCGGGCGCGCTGGCCGCGGCCGGGCTGGACCGGGTCAACGTCAGCCTCGACACGGTCCGCCGGGACACGTTCGCGCAGATCACCCGGCGCGACCGGCTGCCCGACGTACTCGCCGGACTGGAGGCGGCCGCCGAGCACGGGCTGGCCCCGGTGAAGATCAACGCCGTGCTGTTGCGCGGCCAGAACGACGACCAGGCCGGCGAGCTGCTGGGCTGGGCGATCGACCACGGCTACGAGCTGCGGTTCATCGAGCAGATGCCGCTGGACGCGCAGCACCAGTGGCGCCGCGACACGATGATCACCGCCGACGAGATCTTCGCCCGGCTGGCCGAGCGGTTCACGCTGACCCCGGCCGACGAGAAGCGGGGCAGCGCCCCCGCCGAGCGGTTCCTGGTCGACGGCGGTCCGGCGACCGTCGGCGTGATCGCCTCGGTGACGCGGCCGTTCTGCGGCGACTGTGACCGGGTGCGGCTGACCGCCGACGGGCAGGTGCGCAACTGCCTGTTCGCGCGCGAGGAGTCCGACCTGCGCACGGCGATGCGCGACGGCGCCGACGACGAGGAGATCGCGGCGCGCTGGCGGGCCGCGGTCGAGGTCAAGCGGGCCGGGCACGGCATCGACGACCCGACGTTCATCCAGCCGACGAGGTCGATGTCCGCCATCGGCGGGTAGTTCTGGGCCTTCGCGCCGATCAGGGGTCTGACGGGTCGTCCTCGGTCCGGGTGGGCAGCGGCTCGGTCTCGCGCAGGAACCCGCGGGCCGCCAGGAAACCGCTCAGGTGGTCGCGGTGCTCGTCGCAGGCCAGCCAGGACTTGCGCCGCTCGGGCGGGTGGATCTTGGGGTTGTTCCACCGCAGCGCCCACACGGCGGCCCGGCGGCAGTCCTTGGCCGAGCAGACCGGCGCGTCGTCGGCAGGCAGGTCGGATGCAGTCATGACGCGGCCACCCTACGACCGGCCGCTCGGCGGACACGCCACCGGACATGAGGAAGCCGGACCGCTGCGGGGAGCAGCCGCCCGGCTTCATCTCAGTCGGCGCTCACCGGGGGAGCCGAGCGCCTTCGGGCCCCGGGGCTGCTCGCGCGTAGTGGCAGAAACCCCGAGGGTTGTGCACGCCCCGTCATCGTAGCATCACGGGGTGTTAGTGCCCAGGGGCGCCGCGGGGGCCCTCGGCCTCGCCCCCGGTCGCCGTCGGACCCGGCTCGAGCATCGGGCGGGTGTGGTCGACGAACGGCTCGGGGGCGTCCCGGTCGACCTCGCCACTGGTGTTGGCGACGATCACCGCGACGTAGGGCAGCACCACCGCGCCGGCGAGGAACGCCCAACGCAGCGGCCCGTCGGCCACCACCGCGAGCACGAAGCAGACCGTGCGGATCCCCATCGAGACCAGGTAACGGGTCTGCCGGCTGCGGATCCGCTCGGAGTGGCCGCGCTGCGCGGAGGTCACGCGGACCGTGCGGGCCTCGGGATGTGTCATGGGTGCCCTGCCTCCTGCGCCGTGCCTCCCTCCACCCTACGCCGGGCACCCGGCATGATGGCCGGTGAGGACCACCGACCGGCACGACCCGAGGAGGAACCATGTCCAGCCGTACCTACCGCGTCACCGAGATCGTCGGAACCTCGCCGGACGGGATCGACCAGGCCATCAAGAACGGCGTCGAGCGGGCGGCCAAGACGCTGCGGCACGTCGACTGGTTCGAGGTGATGCAGGTACGTGGGCACCTGGTCGACGGGCAGGTGGAGCACTTCCAGGTGACGATGAAGCTGGGCTTCCGGCTCGAGGACGACGAGTGACCCGCCGTGAGCCGGCGGCCGGCTTTCGGCGTACGCGCGGGTAGCCGGTAGCGTCCGCGGCATGCCGGACGAGGGAGGCGGTCGAGGCTGATGGGGACGCAGACGGCGGGCAGGTCGGTGCTGGTGACCGGAGGCAACCGCGGCATCGGCCGTGCCATCGCGCAGGCCTTCGCCGACGCCGGCGACACCGTCGCGGTCACCTACCGCAGCGGCGAGCCGCCGGAGGGTTTCAACGCTGTGCGCTGCGACGTGACCGACCCGGCGTCGGTCGAGGCGGCCTTCGAGCAGGTCGAGGAGCAGCAGGGTCCGGTGGAGGTGCTGGTCGCCAACGCCGGCATCACGCGCGACACGCTGCTGCTGCGGATGTCGGAGGAGGACTGGGACAGCGTGCTCGCGACCAACCTCACCGGCTCCTTCCGGGTGGCCAAGCGAGCGGCCAAGGGGATGCTGCGGCTGCGCCGCGGCCGCGTCGTGTTCATCTCCTCGGTGGTCGGTCTGCTCGGCTCGGCCGGGCAGGTGAACTACGCGGCCAGCAAGGCCGGCCTGGTCGGCATGGCGCGCTCGCTGGCGCGCGAGCTCGGCAGCCGTGGCATCACCGCGAACGTGGTCGCGCCCGGGTTCGTGGAGACCGAGATGACCCGCGAGCTGCCGGAGGGCAAGCGCAAGGAGTACCTCCAGGCGATCCCGCTGCAGCGCTACACCAGCAGCGACGAGGTCGCCGCGGTGGTGCGCTGGGTCGCCGGCGACGAGGCCGGCTACATCACCGGCGCGGTCATCCCGGTCGACGGCGGACTCGGCATGGGTCACTGAGAGGGGCAGCATGGGCATCCTGGACGGCAAGCGCATCCTGGTCGCCGGCGTCACCACCGACGCCTCGATCGGGTTCAAGGTCGCGCGGGTGGCGCAGGAGCAGGGCGCGACCGTGGTGATCTCCAACTTCGGACGTGCCCTCGGCATCACCCGGCGGATCGCCGGGCGGCTGCCGCAGGAGGCGGGCGTGGTCGAGCTCGACGTCACCGACGACGAGCACCTGGCGGCGCTGCCCGAGCGGCTCGGCGAGCACGTGGACGGTCTTGACGGGGTGGTGCACTCGATCGCCTACGGCAACCCCGAGACCATGCTCGGCGGCAAGTTCCTCGGCGCGCCGTGGTCCGACGTGGGGCAGGCGGTGCAGGTGTCGGCGTACTCGCTGATGTCGCTGGCGACGGCGTGCCAGCCGATGATGAAGCAGGGCGGGTCGATCGTGGGGATGACCTTCGACGCGACGGTCGCGTGGCCCGCCTACGACTGGATGGGCGTGGCCAAGGCGGGGCTCGAGTCGTGCTCGCGCTACCTCGCCCGTGACCTCGGCCCGCAGGGCATCCGGGTCAACCTGGTCTCCGCCGGGCCGCTGCGCACGCTGGCGGCCAAGGCCATCCCGGGCTTCGAGGGCCTGGAGGCGATGTGGGACGAGCGGTCGCCGCTGGGCTGGGACCAGCAGGACACCGAGCCGACCGCCCGCTCGGTGGTCGCGCTGCTCAGCGACTTCTTCCCGGCCACCACCGGCGAGATCGTGCACGTCGACGGCGGCTACCACGCCATGGGCGCCTGAGCCGCGTGCCGCCGCGTCCCGCCCGGGTCTGAACCGCCGTGCGCGAGGGGACCGTCCCGGCGATCGTGATCGGCGCGGCGATGGTGGGCTTCATCCTCTACGTGACCTTCCAGGGCTCCACCCACGCCGTCGACTACGCGGTCACCGGCTCCGACGTCGCCGTCCGGGACGCGGACAGCGCCCGCGTCCCGCCCCGCTGGCAGCGGCGCGCCCAGCCGGGCCTGGTGATGCGCCTCGACCTGGCCTGGCAGGCCAGCGACTCCCTGGCCGGCGGCTCGTACGCGCTGGTGGTCACCACGCCCCCGGGGTGGCGCCATCTCGGCTGCCGCCCGGAGTGCGAGTGGTCCGCGGAGGAAGGGCTGCGCAGGTTCGCGCACACGCTGCCGCGCGCGACGTACCCGCTGGCGGCCACCGTCGACGCCGAGGAGACGGGCCGGCTGCGGCTCGGGTTCCGCTCGCCGCACGGCGTCCGAGACCTGCCGACCGGGTTCGTGCCCGCGGCGTGGCTGGTGCAGATCAGCGGCGACGACGTGCTCGGCATCGAGCAGGTCCCGCTGACGTGAGCGGAGGGGGTGCGCCGTGCACAGGCTCGTGCTGATGCGGCACGCCCGGGCAGAGCCGGAGGCCGCCGCCGACCATGCACGCAGGCTGTCCCCCCACGGCCGGCGTGACGCCCGGGTCGCGGGTCGGCTGCTGGCCGGACGCGGGGACACCCCCACGCTGGCCCTGGTGTCGACAGCGCAACGCGCCCGCGACACCTGGGAGGCGGTGCGCGAGGGGCTGGACACGACGGCGGCCGAGCCGGAGGTGTGGTTCGACCGTGCGCTGTACGACTCGGGGCCCCGGGCGGTGGTGGAGCTGCTCGGCGCGGTCGAGGCGGGGGTGGCCACGGTGCTGGTCGTCGGCCACAACCCGACGATGTCGGTGGTCGCCGCCGCGCTCAGCGACGGCGAGGCCGGGGGCGACCTGGAGGAGCGAATCGCCGCCGGGCTGTCGACCGCGGCGTGCGCCGGCTACGACGTACCGGTGGCGTGGGAGGACGTCAACGCGCGTCGGCTGCGGCTCACCCACCTCGACGTGCCCCGCGGCTGACGACCGCGGCGGCGCACAGCGGCAAGCCTCAGAGCGGGGGAGCGGGGGTGGCGAAGCCGGCCGCGGCGTCGGCAGCCTCGATCTCCTCGCGCGAGATGCCCAGCAGGTAGCAGATCGTGTCCAGGTAGGGCACGTTGAGCGCGGTGTCGGCAGCCTGCCGCACCACCGGCTTGGCGTTGAACGCCACGCCCAGCCCCGCCGCGGCGAGCATGTCGAGGTCGTTCGCGCCGTCGCCGATCGCGACCGTGTGGCTGAGCGCGATGCCGGAGTCGGCGGCGAACCGGCGCAGGGCCTCGGCCTTGCCCGCCCGGTCGAGCACCGGCCCCAGGATCCGCCCGGTCAGCCGGCCGTCGACGATCTCGAGCTCGTTGGCCTGGGCGTAGTCGATGTCGAGGTCGGCCGCGATCCGGTCGGTGATCTGGCTGAACCCACCGCTGACGACCGCGAACCGGTAGCCCAGCCGCTTCAGCGTGCGCACCAGCGTGCGCGCGCCGGGGGCCAGCTGCAGCGCCTGGTAGACGCTGTCCAGCGCGGCGGCCTCCAGGCCCGAGAGCATGGCCACCCGTTCGCGCAGAGACTCGGCGAAGTCGAGCTCGCCGCTCATGGCCCGCTCGGTGATCTCGGCGACCTGCGCCGCCGACCCGGCCTGCGCGGCGAGCATCTCGATCACCTCGCCCTGCACCAGGGTCGAGTCGACGTCCATCACGACCAGCCTGCGTCCGTGCCGCAGGCCGCCGGCCGGCTGCACCGCGATGTCGACGCCCCGGTGGGCGGCCTCCGGCGACAGCAGCGTGCGCAGCACCTCGGGCGGGGTGCCGGACACGTCCATCTCGACCGCAGTGACCGGATAGCGCGCCATCCGCACGATCCGGTCGATGTTGGCGCCGGTGTCGGCGATCCGCCCGGCGATGGCCGAGACGGCGGCCGGGCGCAGCGGGCGGCCGAGCACGGTCACGTGGCTGCGGCCCTCGCGGCGGCTGCGGTTGTCGCCGGTGCCCCGGTCGATGTCGACGTCCATGCCGAGGTCCTCCCCGACCCGCTGCAGCGACCGGCGCAGGCCGGCCTCGTCGCGGGGGACCGTGACCAGGACGCCGAGCACCAGGCGTCGGCGGATGACGACCTGCTCGATGTCGAGCACCTCCACGCCGAAGGCGGCCAGGGAGGAGAACAGCGCAGAGGTCACGCCTGGGCGGTCCTTGCCGACCACGGTGACCAGCAGGGTCGGGAGCGCTTCGGGCACGGAGGTCACGCTACCGAACCGTAGCGGCCGAGCACGCAGCGGCCAGCCCGCGA